>JAHHGS010000012.1 GCA_019359715.1 Aphanocapsa sp. GSE-SYN-MK-11-07L
TTGAGTAACGATTTGACAATGGTGGGAAAGGACGATATCATCAGATATTATTTTTGTATTTCTTGGGGACAGAATACTACATTCTGCCCCCATTTTTTCTGCGTTAAGCTATCTTTCAACACTTCTGTGGCGGCGGGTGAACGGGGTCGTTAGGTTTTGTTGTTGTGTTCCACAACGATGACTACACTTCCTTTTTTGTGCCCTTGCTCGACATAACTATGAGCCTCGGCAGTTTGTTCCAACAGATAACGCTTATCTATGACCGATTTCATTTTTCCTGCTTCAATTAGCTCTTTGAGGAAAATTAGATCTTCCTTACGCTCGATCGCTACCCCACCGATCACTTTCTTGTTGCTTGTCATCGAAGTCCATAGCCCTTGAAGTATCGGGGATAGATTTATATGGACAGCTCTGAGATAGATCCCGTTTTGCTTTAGTGATCTTAGACAACCTGAAAATGGACTTTTGCCTATCGTGTCAAAAACAATATCATAGGTCTTACCGCTTTTGGTAAAGTCCTCTTTGGTGTAATCAATAACCTTGTCAGATCCCAAAGATTTCACTAATTCCAAATTTGCCGTACTACATACCCCAGTAACTTCTGCCCCAAAAGATTTGGCAAGCTGCACGGCAGCCGTACCTAATGCTCCAGAAGCCCCATAGATCAAGATTTTTTGTCCATTCTGAATATTTCCCTTGTCTCTCAGGAAAAGTAATGAGGTTGTTGCTCCAAAAGGAATGGCGGCGGCTTCCTCATAGGTCATATTGATAGGTTTGATTGCAACTGCTGCTGCTTCGGGTAGACAGATGTACTCAGCGTTAGCACCAAGACTAGTTCCTGCTCCCGCAAAGACCTGATCACCCTCTTTGAATTGTTTTACATTTTTGCCTATTGCTTCAATTTCTCCAGCTAGCTCAGACCCTAGTATTGTGTTTTTCTTAGGTCTTTTGAAACCATAGAAAAACCTTACGGGGAATGGGTCAGACTTTCGTATGCGTACATCTGCTGATGTTACTGTGGTCGCATATATTCTTATCAGTACTTCGTTTTCCCCAGGAGTAGGTTTTTCTACCTCCTTCAGCTGCATAACATCAGGTAAGCCGTACTCTGTGCAGATAATTGCTTTCATGAATGCTCCTCAAAGATAGCTTTAGTGTAGTTCACCACACAATCTTCTATCCAATGAGTTTGCGAAACCTAACGACCCCGTTCACCCGCCGCTAGTGAACCTTCGGCATCAGCGACCATCATTATACGGTCGGCGTGCAACGGGATTGTTAGGCTTTGCTATGCAACAGTTTCTGGGCTTTTTACCTGCTTCTTTTCAGTGTTAATCCGATCGTCTGTTTTGCGAATAGTAAGTAAAACTAACGCCATGAGTTCTGGAACCAGTGCAGCAATTGCTGTAAGTTTTAATGACCAAGTTTCAGATGCATTAAACAATCCCGCCACACTACTCAAGTGTGCAGACATGATATCGGTAGCGTCAATAGCAACACACGCTAACAAAAGCGTTTGCACGGTACTTCTATTGGCAAAAGCCACAATCACGGCAAGCACAATGTCTCTAATTGCCCAAACACGAATGATGTAAGGCATTTGGATATTTGAATCGATTGGGATGCTAAGTTGTTCCATCAACCACAGCGGGTCAGCATATCCAACAGCACTTAGGCTAAACCGAATTAGGCACATTAGCCCTATGAGTAAAGCGATATACCAACGTTGATCTCTCATGTTTACTCCTGCCGATAAATTTTCTAGAAATCTATGTAGACATTAAACCCATTAGTTACTAAAGTAAAGTAGTTACCATTTAGTAACTCTATAACCTCTGAGAAACTAACAGCATCTATGGCAGAATCGGAATGCACTCCCCTTGAAAAACTGCTTAACCAAATTTCGGGGCAGTGGACGATGTACATTTTGTGGATCTTAGACACTAATGGAACCATGCGCTTCGGCGAATTAAAACGCAAGATTGATAGCATCTCACCTAAAGTCTTGACACAACGATTGCGGATGCTAGAAGAAATCGGAATTGTCTATCGTAGCTACGAATCCACGATTCCACCGCAAGTTTCTTACGAATTGACTGAACGCGGTAAGGAACTATCTAAGCCGCTTTATGATCTCTGCGATCTTGCTTCACGCTGGTATGATGGCGAGGCTAATACGTAAACACTCACCGATCAATTCCCAAAACTATCCTCACCAGCGACTTAAGAAGCCTAACTACTACTTAGACGGAATATTTCCATATAATCACCCCAACAGGAGACTTAGGCGGAAACTCATCCACCTAAATCAACTATTTAAGCAATTAGGTGGACAATTTCCTATCTAACCAACCCATTGAGGTGCTTAGATGGACTCTATCCGCCTAAGCGGCCGAGTCAGGGACTGAGATGGAATTTTGTCCGCTTTTCTGCTCAATCAGGGCGATTAGGCGGAATTAATTCCTAATAATATCCCTTTTGAGGTATTTAGACTGTAAATTGGAGCATTGAATAATCCTTGCAATACTTTTTTTGGAAATCGATTAGCTTTGATTGGCAATCTCTAAAATGATTGAAGTAGTTTATGGCTGTGGTTTGAAGCTCTAAGTTTCGATCTGGTCTTAGGTTGCCAGTATTCTCCGGTTTTGATTATGGTTAACTCTACTCAGCCTTGGCGATTGAGAGGGCGTGATTTTAGCTGGGGCGATCGCACCTATTTGATGGGGATTCTGAATCTGACTCCCGACAGCTTCAGCGATGGCGGGCAGTTTAATGCTCTGGCGGCGGCGGTTCCGCAGGCTAAAGCGCTGGCGGCGGCAGGGATGGATATTTTAGATCTGGGTGGACAATCGACTCGCCCCCAAGCGGTGGAAGTCTCACTTGAAACCGAGCTAGAGCGCGTCATTCCGGTGATTGAAGCAGTGCGATCCCAGGGGCTAGATGTGCCGATTTCAATTGACACCACTCGCGCTGAGGTGGCCGCACGGGCGATCGCGGCCGGAGCAGATCTGGTCAACGATGTGTCTGGGGCGATGGCTGACCCTGAAATGTTGCCAATCGTTGCCCGCTTAGGAGTGCCGATTATTCTTATGCATCGGCGGGGCAACCCGCGCACAATGCAGCAACTCACCGAGTATCAGGACTTAGTCACCGAAGTCTATGATTTTTTGGCTGACCGGGCGCAGGCCGCGATCGCGGCTGGGGTAAGGGCGATCGCGATTGATCCAGGGATTGGGTTTGCTAAAACGGCGACGCAAAGCCTGCAACTGCTGCAACAGCTCAGCCGCTTTCAAAACTTGGGCTACCCGATTTTAGTTGGGCCATCCCGCAAGAGCTTTATTGGGCAAATTCTTGATCAACCCGACCCCAAACAGCGGCTGTGGGGCACGGCGGCGGCCTGTTGCGGGGCGATCGCCGGCGGAGCAGATATCCTGCGCGTTCACGATGGAGCCGAGATGCGAGATGTCTGTCGGGTGGCAGATGCCTTATGGCGTCGGGGCCCAGTCACAAAGACTTAAATCGGGGTTGTAGTCTAAGCAAATTAGTTGCTAATATACATAAGCTTGCCAATCGTTGGGGCGTCGCCAAGTGGTAAGGCAGCTGGTTTTGGTCCAGCCATTCAGAGGTTCGAATCCTTTCGCCCCAGTTATCTCATCAGCAGCAGATATGAAATTCTTCATCTTGCTGAAGAGTCATTCTTAATGAACCATCCTAAAGAACAACCAATCTTCGAGCGCGGAAGCGGGAATGTTTTTGCAGATCTTGGTTTAGACGATGCGGATGAATTGTTCGCGCGCTCACAGATTGGCTTTCAAGTTTGGAAAATTCTCAAAAGCATGAATCTTAAACAACGGGAAATCGCCCACCTCTTAGACATCAAACAACCGGAAGTGTCTCATCTGATGAATGGAGAGTTTAGCCGTTTCAGTGAAGGGAAGCTGCTGAATTTTCTAAAGCGGCTCGATCGCGAGGTCATTATTCAAATCTATGCTGTCAGCGAAGGTCAACGCCAGCCCGAAGCAACGCTGACCTTATAAGTCGTAATTTGTCAGCAGAGACAAAATCGCCTTTCCAACAAAATACGAGCACATGTGGCTGAGATGATCATGTAAACGAGATCATGATCTTGTTGATCGAAATCAAGCAAAACACATTAGCTTTTTCGGAAAAAATTATATTTGCTGCTGCGAAATTTCTGACGTTTGTGGGAACTATAAGAAAACCCAACGGTAGAAGTTAATCGCAATGGATAAACTCAACACACTGATTACTGAAGAAATCGCCAGAGTAGCCGCCTTATCCAAAATTGACCCAACCACGCTGGAAAGTTTTGCCTTATTCGTGATTGAAAATCACGGAAAGAAGGTACTGAAACCTAAACCGCTAACTTTAGCGCAAATTAAGGCAGCAGTTTTTAAGCACTTTGGCGTCGCCGATACCAAGCAACTTAAGAAGTCTGCAACCTTCGTGATGGCAACGAATGGGATGAGCGTCAGCCTTAGTAAGAAAGAAGGCTGGGAAGCTCTTTATCGCAAGTTCTTGGGGATTTTACCAGGCGAAGATGGTGAAAAAGGACACGGCTGTATTAATGGCATCAGCATTTTTAAGTACACTTTGCCCTGGCGTGCTTTTGGCCTAGATTCCGAGAGTGCCAGCACCGAAGACATCAAGACTGCTTACCGAGATTTAAGTAAGATTTACCATCCTGATGTGAGACCAACAGGAGATGCCCAGGTTTTTGAGCGACTTACAGTGTTCTACAAAAGTTTGACGGAGCAATTCTGATGCCAGAAGTTTACATTACCTCGAAAAAGCTGATTGAGACTCTAAACATTAACAGTCGAGAATTGCTCAATTTGGAAGAATTTATTGATGCTGACCCAGATGATGAATGGGAGCTGAACGAAGGGAAAGATTACAAAGTGGTCAATGATCTTGGGCTGCGTGAGTACACCGAGACCGGAGCTTTCGCGATCGCCGGATGTTTAGAGCACCAAAGGTCAGCACAGAAAGGTTGGTTTCAAAAACTGATTCAGAAGCTGATCCAAACGACTAAAGGCGATATCCGTAAAGTCTTTGTGCAACAGAAGATTCTCAATAATTCTTCTTCGCTTGTTCAGAATAACGATCTATATTTTCTATCGACGGCAGATGTCGTTGCTATTTTTGAGACTCGTCCCGATTACCTACGAAAAATATCCGAACTGGCTAAGCGCAGCGATAAGACAATTCTGGTCAAAAATGAAGATTACCTAGATTTAATGGACAAGGGAATTTATTACTCGCTTTCAGGACTAGTAAAGCTGGCTAAAGTGTTTGCTCAAGAACTGACTCAGAAAAATCGCCGCATTTGGTGTGGGGATGTAGGAGAGAACATCAATATTTATGTGAAAGACATTCTGAAACAAATTGAGTCAAGGAATGATGCAATTGAAAATGCAATCAAGCAAGCTAAAACCAAGGCAGGTAGGAAGTGCCAGGTTACAGGGGTTAAGGGAGATAAGATTCAGAAAGTTCCTATGGCTGGTCATCACCTTTACTCCAAGGCAGAATATCCTCACTTGGCGGCTTGTGTAGACAACATTATTTGCATTGCCAATGATCTCCACAACGATTTTCATCAGTATATGGGTGGTTTTGATAAGCCCTGCACACTGGATGACTTTGTGACTTTTATCAAGTGTTACTATCCAGAGCAAACAGCCGTACTCACTTGGTTACAGGCAAAGAAACTGATCTTAGGCACTCCTCAACAAGATATTACCAAGCATGTGCTTCAGTTGTCCTGGCCAATTCCGCAGCTAGCACTCCCGCCTGCCCAGTAATTCAAAGTTATCTCATCCCTTGAAAACCACTTACGGAGACAAATAGCTGCGCCAGACTCCGACCAGTTGGGCTTGAATTTGGGGGGTTGAAATAGCGATCGCCGCTAGTTCAGCCGCGATCGGTTGGAGGGTTTGCTGCTTGCCGCTGCGAGTATAGTAGCCCAGCAACGGGCCAGCATCAGCAATTTGAGCTGTAATCAGGGCGCCGTTGGTCAGCTTGGCGGGGGCAGGCTGCATAATTAGTGCATCACCGTTTTGAATCAGGATAGATTGGAGCGCATCGCCCTCAACTTTTAAGACAAAGCAATTGGATTGGGCAGACAGGCGATCCAATTGCAGCCATTCTGTTGGGGCGTATTCGCGTACCCAACCTTGCGCCGCGATCGCTCCTGTGTAGGGAATTCCAGTTGGGTGCAAAATTCGCAGAGTGCGGGCCTGCCCTTGCTGCCAGTTGATGTAGCCCTTGTTTTTGAGGTGTTCTAGCCGGCTCTGGACGGGGGCAGGCGACTTTAAGCCCATTGCTTGCATCATTTGCCGGATTGACGGGGCATGGCGATGTTGCCCAATGTAGTCGACTAGCCAGTCGTAGAGTTGCTTTTGGACAGGGCTGAGAGAAGGCATAGCTCATCCTAGAATGCTGGCTAACAGAGCTTTCTGGACATGCAGGCGGTTTTCTGCCTGCTCCCACACCCGCGACTGGGCACCTTCAATCACGCCATCGGTAATTTCCTCGCCGCGATGGGCGGGTAAACAGTGGAGGACAATCGCCCGCGCATCGGCCACCGCTAACAGGTCTTCGTTCACTTGGTAAGGCTGAAAAATCGGAATGCGATCGCCCGCTTCGCTCTCTTGCCCCATGCTGGCCCAAACATCGGTATACAGCACCTGTGCACCTTCAGCAGCGGCTTTCGGGTCAGTTGTAATCGTCACTTCGGTTTGCTCCTTGGCGATTGCCTGAGCCTGTTTAACAATGGCGGGTAAAGGCGCGTAGTCCGGCGGCGTTGACACCCGCACGTTCACCCCCACCAGCGCACAGCCAATCAGCAGCGAATGGGCAATGTTGTTGCCATCCCCCAGGTAGGTCAGGGTCAAGCCGGCCAACTCCCCGAACGAAGATTGAGCCGTTAATAAATCAGCCAAGACTTGGCAAGGATGCTCTAGGTCAGTTAGGGCATTAATGACTGGGATCCGGGCGTGATCGGCGATCGTTTCCAAATCTGTCTGTTTGAAAGTGCGAATCGCCAGCACATCCAGATATCGATCTAAAACGCGGGCAGTATCCTCTAGCGGTTCGCCCCGACTGACCTGAGTTGACTCTGGATTTAGGTCAATCACCTGCCCACCCAGTTGATACATGGCAACCGAAAAGCTGACCCGGGTTCGGGTCGAAGCCTTTTGGAACAGTAGCCCCAGCACTTTTGAGATCCGAGGGCTAGCGTTGCCCAACTTCATGTCATTGGCCAGGTGCAATAGATAAATCACCTCTTCCGCGCTCAAATCGGCCAAGCTGAGTAAATCTCGCCCTTTTAGTCTTTCCATGCTGCCTTCCAAGCGGATCAATGTTGAGCCATTATAAGCGGAACAAATGACAAAGCTCGATCACTTTGATTTGAAGGCTAGAATTAGCCTCGCTGCCCTGCTTGAGGCTGACTTCCAGCTGGAGCAGCAGCGGCAATGCCTGCTGGAGCTGTGGCAAAGAGACGCGCTGCACTTCTTTTTGTAAGAAATAAACCCGCTTCGGGTTGCTAACTTCGGCTGCTTTGGCGATCGCCTGCAGATCTTGCTCTCCGGCCATCAGCTTGATCCAGAGCCAAGTCCGAAACTGGCGAATCAAGGTGGCTACAATCCTGAGCGGGGCTTCATTTTGCTGGATCAAATCTGCCACTAGGTTCAAAGCACGGCTGGTATCGGCTTGCCGGATTGCCTCAGCCAGTTGGAGGCTATTCTGAGTTGAGGTTGTCACCAGCAGAGCCACTTCCTGAGCGGTCAAACCTGTAGATGGCCCACCGTAAAGGCGGAGCTTTTCCAGTTCATTGTGCAGTTGGCGGGTGTCATTGCCGACGGCGTTCACTAACAGCTCGACGGCATCGGGGGTGAGTTTAACTCCGATTTGACGCGCAGCTTGCCGAATTTCTTGACTCAATTCATCGGTTTTCCAAGCCGGAATCTGGCTAAATTCTTTCACCTGGGCATATTTTTGCAGCAGCTTAACGGCTTTGCTGCGCCCATCTGGTTTATTAGGGCTAGTTAGCAGCAAATGCCCAGCCTCTGGCAGGTCGGGTAGGGTACGCTCTAATTCAGTCAAGACTTCTTCTGCGCACCGTTGCCCCAAGCTAGTATTGACCAGCCAAACCAGTCGCCCACCACTGCCAAAGGGTAAGGTCATGACTTGGTTCAAAGCTTGGACGATCGCGTCGGGCTGCTCTGGGCCAATTTTGTCGAAGTTAAAGCTGAGCCAAGTCGGGTCAAGAATGCGATCGCGCAGCGCCTGCACCGCTTGAGTCAAGCGATATTCATCTTCTCCCCAGTAAAAATAAGCTGGCATGGCTTGCATCTTAGCTCAGGGCGGGTTGGGATGCAGGGGGTACCCGCGATCGCAAACGCATAAAATCGTTACCTGGCAGGCAGTTATCTACGAGGTGATTCGCGCTGAGAGCATGATAGGCTGACAACGCAGAACATAGAGTGTACGGAAGTTAGGATTGAAATCATGGCCATTTTGGATTCTCAAGGCCGCCTGTTTGGCAAGTTCAGCCTGCTTGATTTGGGAGCTGCCTTGGTCATTCTGTTGGTGGTGATTGGGCTGCTGTTTGTGCCGGGCAAGTCAGGCACCTCAATTGCTCAAGTCACAACCAATAAGCCGATTGAAGTTGATGTGCTGGTCTTAGGGCTAGGCGCAAAAGACTCAAAAGAGCTAGTCAAAGCAGGAGAATCAGCCAATTTTATTATTCGCAACCAACCCTACGGACAGGTCGATATTAAGACCGTACAATTTTTGCCCAAAACCGTTACCGTTTCTCAGCCGGATGGCTCTGTCAAAGCCCTCCCCGATCCTCGCCCAGAACTGGTTTACAGCAGCAATTTTTTGATGACGCTGGTCGGCAAGGGACAGGTGACAGCCAATGGGCCAGTGCTGGGTAACAGCAGCGTCAAAGTTGGCACCCCAGTCGAACTCGAAGGCAAAAGCTATGGCTTTAAGGCCAGCATCATTGCCGTCCGGGTGGGCGAATAACCACAGCCTCCAATGCTTCGATTGAAGACGGCAAGCGCTATCTATGAATCGCAAACCTAGTTTACAAAACACCTAACCCTTGAATTGCAATGATGGGTTAGGCTTGACTCTGATTAGCGCTCCTTACGCTTGCGCTCGGACTTGGGCCAGTATTGGAACTCCTGTTCATGAAAGTCAACGTCGAGTTCCGAGACATGCATTTGCATTCGGGCCTGGACATCGGCTACCGCCTTGTTGTAGATGCTGGGGCCAACTTCTTCCAGAAAAAAGCTCAGTAGCCCGCTTGCCGCGATGTTTCCGATCTCCTCTTCCCTGTTCTCGCGGAAGTAGCGCACAATGGAGTCCAAAGCCTGTTTGCGCAAATCTTTCGGCAGCTCGATTGACATAGAGATTCTTCTTCTGTGAGCAAGGTTAGCAAGCAACGTGAGCGAGTAAGCTCCAGCATTATAAGCTGGAGCAAGCTGAGTCCGAAACCGCTAGGGGGATTAAGTTTCGCTGGTTATTGCCGCTGGTCAGTAGTTGCAGCTTACTGCTGGTGATGCTGCTCTTTAATACTGCCCAAGTTGCGCTTCAGTTCTGGCGACCCAAACCGGAGTTGGCGGCAATTCAGCAACTCAGTCAGTTTGAACTACCGAAGATCTGGCAGGATGGCTGGCAGCTTGTCCAAACTCCTTGGCTGCTTGGTCTAGGCTTGGTTCTCGTCGTTGGGTTATTGATCTATCCGCTGCTGGCTACTCGCGCGATCGCTGCTTTTCTTAGCCTTGCCCTTGCCCTGACTGGAATCGGGCATTGGACAACCCTGCTTAAATTTTGGGCGGCTACTCCCTTTGGTAAGACCGAACCGCTATTTGGACAAGATATTGGCTTTTACATCTTTACGCTGCCGTTCTGGCAGCTCTGGCAATTCTGGCTAGTGGCGATGGTGGTTGGCAGTTTTTTGTCGATTAGCCTCATTTATTTGCTCTCAGCCGATAGTTTGAGTCAGGGCTATTTTCCTGGCTTTAGCCAACCGCAGCGACGGCATCTGCAAGGGTTGGGAGCGGCTTTAATGCTGGCGATCGCCCTCAGCTATTGGCTGGGTCGCTATGAGTTACTGTACGCGAATCGCGGCGTTACCTTTGGAGCTGGCTACACCGATGCCACCATTACACTGCCACTGTTTAATGCTTTGGCGGCGATCGCCCTGCTGCTTGCAGTTCTGCTCTGCCGTCCCAAAGGGAATCGCGGATGACGACCTATCCTGGCCCAGCTTGGCTTTGGCTTGGCTTGATCGGGTTCAGCTTTGCCGCCACCCTGCTCGGCCCACTGCTGCCGATTGCGATCCAAACTCTGCGGGTTCAACCCAACGAGCTAGAGCGAGAATTACCCTATCTTCAGCGCACAATTGAGTACACCCGTCAGGCCTACGGTTTAGGGGCAATCCGGGCCAGAGCTTTTAATCCGCAGCCTGACCTCAACTATGCCAGCATTCAAGCTAACGATCTAACCATTCGCAACATCCGGCTTTGGGATAGCCGCCCTTTGCTAGAAACGAATCGTCAACTCCAGCAACTACGCCCTTACTACAGCTTTCCCAACGCTTTTATTGACCGTTACGCCCTGCAAAGCCCGGATGCCCCACCTGAAAAACGGCAGGTGTTTTTGTCAGCTCGTGAGCTTGATTTTAACACCGTGCCTCAAGCGGCTCAAACCTGGGTCAACAAACGGCTGATCTATACTCACGGTTACGGATTCACGATGAGTCCAGTCAACACAGTTGGCGAAGGGGGACTGCCCACCTACTTTGTCAAAGATATTGGCACCGGTAAATCGGGGGGAAACTTACTCACCTCCAGCCCTCAAATTGCCGCTAGTATCCCGATTGGTGCCCCACGAATTTACTTTGGACAACTGACGGAACCCTATGTGATTGCGCCTTCGCGAGTGCCAGAACTCGATTATCCGAGCGGAAATGATAATGTTTACAACCACTATAGCGGGCAGGGTGGGGTTGGACTCCAGGCACTCTGGCGGCGGTTAGTCTTTGCCCTCTATCTGCGAGACTGGCAACTGCTGCTTACTCCCAATTTGACCCCTGACAGCCAGATTCTGCTGCGGCGGCAAATTGAACAGCGAGTCTGGGTGATCGCTCCTTTTTTATCCCTCGACCAAGAACCCTATCTGGTGGTGGCGGACACCCACTCTTCCGCCGGAATTCAGCCTGCTGAACCCCAGGAAACCAATCATCTCTACTGGATCATCGATGCTTACACAATGAGCAATCACTATCCCTACGCCGATCCAGAAGCAGATGCGTTCAACTACATCCGTAACTCGGTCAAGGTCGTAGTTGATGCCTACACGGGCACTGTTGATTTCTACGCTGTTGACCCCCAAGACCCGATCTTGCAAACCTGGCAACGAGTTTTTCCAGGCATGTTTCAACCTTTAGCCGCGATGCCAGCCGAGCTTTACCAGCATACCCGCTACCCAAAAGACCTGTTTCAAGTCCAAGCTCACCGTTTGCTTAAGTACCACATGACTGATCCGGTGGTCTTCTATAACCAGGAAGACCAGTGGCAGTTGCCGACTGAAATTTACGATGGTCAACTCCAGCAGGTTGCGTCTTACTACCTGATTATGAAGCTGCTGGAAGGAGCACAGGAAGAATTTATTCTGCTCTATCCGTTTACTCCCCTCAATCGCCCCAATTTAATTGCCTGGTTGGCCGCCCGCTCTGATGGCGAAAATTATGGCAAGCTAGTGCTTTATCAATTTCCTAAGCAAGAGCTGATCTTTGGCCCAGAACAGCTTGAAGCCCGAATTAACCAAGACCCGGCGATTTCAGAAAAAATCTCGCTTTGGAACCGCGACGGTTCGCGTTTGATTCAAGGCAATTTATTGGTAATTCCCCTAGAGCGATCGCTGCTTTACGTTGAGCCGTTTTATTTAAAGGCTGAGCAAAATAGTCTACCTACCTTGATTCGGGTTGTTGTCATGTATCAAGACAAAATTGTGATGGCAGAAACGCTAAATCTGGCTTTGGAACAGACCTTTCCAGCCCCGACTCAAAGTAAAACCAAGCCGCTGATTCCTGAGTAGGCACCAATCAATTTTCACCAGCATAAAGTCTCGGCAAAAATCCAGCCAGATTCGTCATTTCTTCGTGGCAATGAACTTCGATCGCTCGACCCAAGGCATGGGTAGCCCCGATTTTTCGAGTGATTGAAAGATTGCCAATCTGATTGACCAACCAGAGGGGAGAGTCAATATAGCCCAGCCAAAAATTGCTGCGCATCTCGCACCCTCCCTCAACATTTCGCACGGCATGAACAAACCGAGTCGTTTCGATGGGTAGATTTAAAAAAGTCAGCTTCGCGCACAGCAGAAGACTTTCTGGATCAGTTTCAACTTCATCTTCAAAAAACTGGTCGGGAGGAATGAAATGAATCCGCAGTTTATAGAGCTTACCGCCAACATATTCATGGACAAGGTGTTTGGCTCCCAAATGAGTTCCTGGTTGCTTGTCTGCCCAATCCATCCACACATGGTCACGGGGATGCCAAAGTCGATAGTGCTCTGTGGTCTGCATATAATCCCCGAACCACCAGGCAATCATTTCAGCCGTAACATTTGGCATCCGGGTCAAAACCGAAATGTGGAGTCCGCCATTATTGAGCCTTTCAATCCCACTTTCGCAGCCAAAATTTCTTGGTAAAAACAGTTGCTTGCATTGCTCAAATTTCATCGCTGATCATCTGTTTAGATTAGTTTGAATGTGAGGTAGTTTAGCAGCACTCACACCCTCGACTAGCGTGCGATTGAGCATCGGATGATCTTGATGGGTGAACCCGGCATCACTATCAGGGTGAAACATGACGACGGTGAGGTTGTGCTCAAGGGTGCGAAACTTGTGCAAGCTGTGAGCTGGAATCACGACAATCACTCCTGGTTCCAGAGGAATGGCAGTTTGGGGCATTTCTAATTGACCGCTGCCTGCAACAACAATCCCGATCCGATCGCTAGGGTGAGTGTGCAATGTTTGGTCAACTTTCGGGGGAAAGTAAAGGGCATTCAGGCAAGGATCGCCGCGGATCACGGGTGGAACTAATAAACTACTGCTGCCACCATCAATGTAAGCCAGCCGACCGCTAGACTCCATCGGGCCACCTAGGCTAAACATGCCCCGGTAATTCATATGGGTAATCACAATACCGGATGATTCTGCCTCAATTTTGCCTACCCCCGGCAGACAAAAGTACATGCCAGCCCGCAGCGGATAAGCATTGTCTTGCCGAACTAAGTCAGCTTGCCCCTGATAAACATAACCAAAATGGGTTCCATCGGCGGGCAGTTCCAGAGCATTTCCCTGCCAAATCCGCAGCAGAATTGGAAAATTGCCCTGGCTCAGATCAATGGTTTGCGGCTGGAGTTTGTAGATGGTCAGTGTCATAGTCATCCTCCTCAACTGGCATCGATCCACGTTACCTGATCTGTTGTACTCGATCAGCGACTTGCCGCAGGTAACAGCAGCGTTGCTTCGATTTGCTGGCGAATTTCAGGGTTGATCATGCAACCATCGCTCTGCAAGCAGTCCACCAAGAGACGAGTAGCATTGTAATACTGTTTGAGCAGGTGTTGCTCTTGGGAACTAAATTGCCACTGCTGACCAATATGATGACGGGTCTTGGCCACTTGTCTAGCCTGATCGGCAACTTGCTTCACTTTTTCATCGTTGGCTGACTCTCCTTTCAGACGCTGTAAAAGTGTTTTCAAGGTCTGTTGCTGATCGGTTTCTAGTTTCTGGGAGTCAAGGGCAATTTTGATCGCAATCAGCATCACGGCATTGGCAGAGGCAGCCGCAACAATTTTTGCCATTGGGTCAGTCAGGTTTGCATCATAGTCTTGGGCGATCGCGATCGCATCTCTTAAACTCACTCCCTCCAGCATCCGGGTCAGGAAACTCGCACAGACCAAGAGATTGACCGTTCGATCCAAACTCAACGCCACCGCCCGATTTTCGTCAATATCAAAATCAATATCAAAATAAAAGGCCCGCACCGCAGCCGGCTTAAAGCAGGCGAATTCTGGGGCAGCGGCCCGATCGCGCACAAAAGCCAGGAACTGTTGCAGGCGATCAGAGGCAGCCAAGAGCTGATCAATCACCTGCTGCATTGGCAACAGCAGCAACGCAGCATCTCGCAGCATTTCCGTCGTCAGCAAGAAGACTTCTCGCCAGCGTTTTTCAGTCGAATAAGCGACGAGTTCTTCCAAAGTTGCGGCTAAGGCAGGGCGATTAAAAACGATATCTCTGGCCGCAAAGTACTCATGAAAGGTGAGATGAGAAAACGAGTAAATTCCCTTCGCCCGCTCGATCAACAGCCCATGCTGGGCCTCAATTGAGTGCAGGATGGCTTCGCTATCGAGCTGTAAGGCATCATCATCAAGGTTGGTTTGAGCAAAATTGCGAATGTAGTCGATAATGTACGCTTCCACAACCGTCTGCTTAAAAAAATAGTCTTTTTGTTGGAAGGTAATGAAGGCAATATAACTAAGCAAATCCTTTTTACGCTGATGGGATAGTTTTTGATAAACCTGATCGCGGTGAATGCCGCGTTTGGCATCCCACTTTTTGAGCAGGGCATCAATCCCTTCCTGATATAGCTCAGAGCGGTTGCTGGGACAATCGCCTGACTCTTCAAAGGCCAAACAGACGAGGGTGAGCAGCAGGGGGCTAATCGTGAGCTGTTTAATCCGGGGATTTTGATCCAGGTGCTTGAGAAACGTGTCTGCCCGGATTGGCTGATGTTGAAACCACTTGGTCGCAAAAACAGCAATTTGATCTTGGTTGAAATCGGCAACCTCCACCTCAGTAAACTTTTCAAAGGTATAGTCCCAGGCGGCAATCCGACAGGTAATTAGGAACTGATTATTCCAGAATTGCTCTGAGAAATCGCTGATTTCTTTAATCACCCGCTGATAGTCTTCCGCCCTCACTTCATCTAAACCGTCCAGCAGCACTAAGGCTTTCCCTTGATCAAAAACCTGATAAAACTCAGCCGTCAACTGTTCTGGAATGAATGCTGCATCCTTGAGCAGGTAGGAGTCGCGATCGCTGATGTATTCCAGCAGGCTGGGTTCAGCTTCCGCTTCAGCAAAGTCTTTTAAGGTGACAAAGACAGGCAAACGGTCTGGCTCAAACTTGCCTTGATTAGACTGAATCGCCAGGTACTTGAGAAAGGTGGTTTTGCCCGCTCCCGGTTTGCCCAAAATAATCAGCTTTTTATACTTTTCAACTGCCTCTAAGCCTGAGATCGATTCCTGGACGATTTGCCCCAAGCCAAACCGCTCAAAATTTTCTGAATCACAGCTTTGCAGTAACTGAGCAATTCGCTTGTGCCTGCGCCCGGTAATTTGCTCCAGGATATTGACGTGGGTATACAGCTCATTCACCTCAATTGGGTGAGACATATCCAGGACGCGGATGGTGCCACACCGCTCTCGCAGGCTGGCGTACGCTTGCTGGCGGAGGTTCTGGACGATCGCAGCTAGTCCGGAATCCTGACCGGACAAGCTCAGTTTTACGGCCGTTGGTTTTAAAGCGGCGGGGGCAAGCAGGTCAGCAATTTCTTGCCAGTTTAAGCCCAGCCGATCGCAGATCTGGATGAACAGGGACTGAGCGATCGCTGCCCCCTTAAAGAAATTGGTGATCGGCTGCCGACTGCACCCGATCAAAGCGCTTAAGTCTTTTTGCGTCCAGCCTGCCCTAGTTAAAGCTTGTTTGGCAATCTGAACTCCGTCTAATGATGCTTTTAAGGAGGGCTTGGCCATCGGAAAGCGCTGAATAATCCTCCTTATATTCTACTCAACTTAGGCATCAGTCAGGCATCACCTGAGCTGAAAATGACCTTGAAGTGGCGAGCTACAGATTTTTCTCATCACTTAATCATTTTTTACTTGACTATCTATCTTTTTTTAAGTAGTCTTTATTCATGCATTAAAAAGGCACGGTCAAAATGAATCAACTCAATTTGCTACTGCAGTGCTTATGGTTGCTGATTTTGGGGCTACTCATTAGCAAGATCGTTGTGATCAAACAGACTGAAATCAAACCACCGCTGAAGATTCGCAATCTTTATTGCATCCAGGCAGACGCTTTCAATCACGGTTGTGCGATCGCAAAGGCAGAGCTGACGCTTCGCAATGACTCTGCTCAAGTTAGGAATTAGTCAGACATTGTCTTCTCAAAATCTGACATCGAAGTTTTTGTTCAAGATTTATCTCAGCCTTTAATTAGGTTTTACTTAATTTTTCTATTTTACAAGCAGTCTTTATTCACCCCTTACAAAGGTATAGCCAACATGACTCAGTTCAATTTTCTACAGCAGTGTTTTTCGTGGGCTGTCTGGCTGCTAGCACCGGCCCTGATCGTTGGCTCAATTAGTGCCAGCGAACGAACTAAAGAAATCAACCCACCACCGCCAGCCATTGCCCAGCCTCATCAAGACCAGAATCTCCAGCTAGCCCAATTCCCTAACTTACCGCTGTGGATTTACCCGCTCGGCGGTGTGGTGTTGATCCTGATCTTTTTACCCAATATCGGCTGGGTGGCAGGATTAATCGTGATTGGAGAACGCGAAGTCGGGGTTGTCACCAAAAAATTCTCACGCAAAAGCTTGCCCGCCGGCAGATTGCTTGCCCTGAGTGGAGAAGCGGGTTTGCAAGCCGATACCTTGGCCCCCGGTTGGCATTTTGGTTACTTTCCCTGGCAATACAGCGTTCAGAAAGCCGCCTTAGTCATCATTCCTCAAGATGAAATTGGCTTGATTGTAGCCAACGACGGGGCGGCGATTCCCCCCGATCGCATCTTAGGCAAAGTGGTCAAATGCGAGAATTACCAAAATGCCCGCCAGTTTCTGACCAACGGAGGTGAAAAAGGACGGCAGTTAGCCGTGCTAACCACAGGCACCTATCAGATCAACACCGCCCTGTTTACAGTGATTACATCAGGCAATGCCGCCACCAATGGCATGCAGGCAGAACAACTGGGAGTCCACGCAGTCCAGCCAGATCGAGTTGGGATTGTTACTACCCTGGATGGCATTTCAATTGAAGAAGGCGAAATTGCCGGCCCAGTGATTTCCGGTCACGAGAACTTTCAAAACACTCAAATCTTCATCAACGGAGGCGGACGCAGAGGCTTGCAGGAACAAGTGGTTCTCTCAGGCTCTTGGAACCTGAATCCTTGGTTTGTCAAGCTGGAGCAGGTGCCAATGACGGAGGTAACGATCGGCTATGTTGGGGTCGTGATTTCCTATGTGGGGGCATCCCATCAGGACGTGAGTGGAGCTTCCTTCACCCACGGCAACCTAGTCAATAAGGGAGACAAGGGGGTCTGGATTGAGCCGCTCCATGCCGGCAAACATCCCCTCAATACCAAAATCATGAAGGTGGAACTGGTTCCCACCACCAATATCGTGATCAACTTCACGACTCGGTTTAAAGGCGATCATGGCTATGATTCCTCCCTGGTAGCGCTGAAATTGCTCTCGATTGATGGCTTCAGCTTTGAACTGGAGGTGTTCCAAGTTATTCATGTCGGCGCAATGGATGCCCCGAAGGTGATTTCCCGCTTGGGTTCAATGCAAAATCTGGTCGATCAGGTACTGCGACCGATTGTGGGCAATTATTTCCGCAATTCAGCCCAGGAGTATACCATTCTCGATTTTCTGATTGCCCGCAGCGAGCGGCAGGCAGAAGCAGCAGAATACGTTCGCCAGGCGTTGCGGGCTTACGATGTCCAGGCAGTGGATACCCTGATTGGCTTGATTACACCACCGCCGGAGCTGATGCAAACCCTCACCGATCGCAAAATTGCTGAAGAACAGGAAAAAACCTACGTCACGCAGCGGATTGCCCAAACCCAGCGCCAAGAACTGGTGCGAGAAACCGCCCTAGCTGATATTCAGCAGGCAGTGGTGACAGCCGAAGAAGGTGTCAAGATCGCCAAGCTGCAAGCCGCAGCCACGATTGAGCAAGCCAATGGGGAAGCCGAGTCGATTCGCTTAACCGGCGATGCCAAAGCTGATGCCTATCACGCCGGGGTGAGTGCCTTGGGGTCTCAGGCTTACACCTCCTTGCAATTAATGCAGGTAATTGGCGATCGGCAAGTCCGCGTCGTGCCCGATTTTCTAGTTAATGGCAGCAATGGGGCTGGCTTACTCGATGCCATGCTCGGCATGTCGCTGTGGAATCAAGCCCCAACCGTTCAGGAACAGAGCCGCCAGGAAAATAACAGCCGCCAATCGGCGCTAGTCAAAAACCAACGGATAGATGAACAGAAACCTGTCTAAATTTGCCAGCGCTTGATTGATGAGGCAATTTGATTTTTCCTGATCTTCACTCATATCTACAACCCAATCCCCAGGAGACTTGCATGGATGAATGGATTGATGCATACGATGGTTTTAAGCAAAGATGGCTGGATGAAATTATCGGCCCGGTTGACCAAACAGCAGTCACCGCCACCCTCTCAGCCCTCTATCAGAAGGCAGGCTATGCTGCCCCCGAAGTTGTCTTTTTAGATAGTCCCTGGGCAACAGCGATCGCTCCCTGTGCTGTGTTCCAGCAACCGGCCGCCGACCTGGAAACCCAGGTTCGCACCGCCCTGCTGAATCTGCGGCAGGAGCTGAACAATCAGCTTTTTGGACAACTCTGGCCGCAGTGTGATAACTGCAAGGCTTGCCAGTTCATGCTGCATTTTTTGTCTTTTGCCTTTATGACAACAGTCGAAAGATATCCAGGCTGGAGAGGGGAAGCAGGCTGGTTAACGGTATTGTCACAATACGAGGAATGGCAGAGCCGTGCCGATTCCAATTGTTATGCTTTTGCGACTGACGTTCCTGTTGGGCTAGTGGCCTTGGAAGATTTTAGCTATCCCTGGGTCAGTTTTTATCGCTATTACGCAGACTGGAATTGGCTAGAGACCCATCCTAGGATTGAACAAATTTACAAGCAGCTTGGCGATCGCCTGTTTGAGCAGTTCTGTTTTCAGATTCATCCCTATCATCAGCAAGATATAGAGGTCGTCAAGCCAATCTGGTATGAACCGACGGTCAATGCTGTGTTCTACGAATACGCCGCAGAGTTTGGCATTGAGATTGACCCTGAACTGCTTGAGCTTTTCCACTGCTCGCCGCTCTACGATGTTGTATTCAATCCGTTTCCAGACCTTTGTTTTGTCAGCGATCGCCCCCAAATCAAGCGCGATCACCTAGAAAGACTGCATGCTGAAGCTGAACCAGCGATTCAGTTTGCAGATGGATCAGGTGAATATTTCCATCATGGTAAGCGTTTACCTCCGACCTACGGAGCAATACCTCGCAGTCAGTGGCGGGCTGAATGGGTCGTGCAGGAGCCGAATTCTCATCTCAGAGGTGCTTAAAGACACTAACCTCGGCAGCCCAAAGACACTAACTTCGGCGGCCTAAAGACACTAACTTCGGCACCCAAATGACAGCAACCTCGGCGGGTCATTTTTGAGAAACTTCGGCAGGTAATA
>JAHHGS010000013.1 GCA_019359715.1 Aphanocapsa sp. GSE-SYN-MK-11-07L
TCAAACCTGTAGGACGCAATCTCGCTCTGCTTTTGAGTTCTTTATTCAAGCCTTGAGGGGGTTTTCCACTGCCGATACTCAACCGATGCCTTCGCTTATCCCTCAATCAAACACCTGAATCCTTACGTCGCTTCTTCTCCTCCACACGAGCGAGCAACGGAAGCATCAATTACTAAGCACCTAGAAATTCTTTCTCCCATTTTCAAGGTTGCCACAACCGAGCTTCAGCAGCGGTCAAGTAGCGATTTTGAATCGCTAGTGCAACTTCACCAAAATCTTCAGGCCAGTCACCAAATGCGCCTGTTTCATCTAGGTTACTCGTTGCAACTTTTGTTGCTCCATCGTCCTGACGAGTAAACCAATGCAGCTTGACCTTATCTGGTAATAGCTTACCCTCAGCAACGAATGATTGGATACCCAGTAAAAATGATTCACTATGAGTTTCCACCACAACCCGCACACCACGATTTGCTGCTTCAACGAAGGCTTCGGCTAAAGCAACTTGAGCACGGGGATGCAAATGAATTTCTGGCTGTTCAATATAGACTAGCTGTCCCGGATTTGCAACCAGAAGTGCAACTAGAACTGGCAGAGTCTGTGAGACACCAAAGCCCACATCTGCAATACTCACCATGTCGCTCTTGGCAGCTTTTTTATTGCTACTGCATGGTAAACGGCCAACTCTCAGCTCAACTTGTGTATCATCAATAGGTCTTGACTCTATTTTTGAAGTCAAACCAAGAATTTGTAACGTACGCTTCAAGTCATTGAGTTTTTTATTTTTAGCCAGTTGCCAATGATTTACAACACTAGCAACATAGTTTTCAAAAGTTCCAGGAAATTCTCCACCAACCGCAGTTGTTTTGTAGTTTCTTTCAGGGTTGCCGCGCAAACCAGGCACATGAATAACTTCTCGTATAAATTCTTCAAATGAGTTTGCTGGGCTAAAAGGTAGTATAGCTAACCCGGATTTTGTCTTTTCATCATACAAAAAAATTTCAAAAAAACATCGATCCCTGAGCACTTTCAGTTTTAGAGGCATCTGAGATGAAACTGCCCTTTTAAGATGATGTTCAAGCGCTGACGATTCTACTTCCTGAGAAAGACTGCTCGAAACACTTTCAATAGAGATTCTTTCAATAGTTTCCTTGTAAAAGCTCCGAATATTGTTCGGAAGCATCCTCAGCAAATCTTCATGCTCAATGTCGGCAGTAAATTTCAGGTAATGATTTTCTACCGCATACTCCATTAAATGCAACTCAATTGCTTTTTTGGGCCGTTTCTGAAAAGTACATGTAATATTTTCCTCTGAATTTACTTCCAGACCTAGTTTGAATTGTTTAACCCTCCCTTGAGGAGGGTTTTGTGAAAATAGTTGTTCAGAAGAGGTGAATTTTAAATTCGAACCACTGAGCAATAAAGCTCCCGGATCATAGCTTACTTGTAACGTTTGCTTCATTAGTAGAATAGGTTGCATTATGCTCGATTTTCCTGAGCTGTTTGCACCTGCCAAAATTGTTAATGGAGCAACACTAATTTTTGTCTCATCGTAAATCGATTTATAGCCCTGTACGCTCAGCGCTGTGATTCCACGTTGAGTGCTTTTTGTTTTAGACCGTGAAGACCTTCGTTTTGGGAAAGTTGCTTGAGCCATAATGAAAGTCGCTTAGCTGTAAACCCAGAGACTGCTTTGTTGTACGAGAACTAGAATCAATTCTCTTCACCTTAGTCTAAAATCGCATTCTTGTTCAGGGTAATCAGTTGCTTAAAGGCATTGTTATCCAATTCGGTCAGCCAAGATTCATCTGCCCCGACGATCGCCCCGGCCAGCTTTTTCTTGTCTTCAATCATTTGGTCAATTTTTTCCTCTAGAGTGCCGATCGCCACGAACTTGTGGACAAACACATTTTTCTTTTGCCCAATCCGAAACGCTCGATCGGTGGCTTGGTCTTCGACGGCTGGGTTCCACCAGCGATCGAAGTGAAAAACATGATTGGCTTTAGTAAGAGTAATCCCCACCCCACCCGCTTTTAGGGAAAGAATAAACACCGAGGGTTCGGTTTCGGGGTCTTGAAACTCGCCAATCATTTTCTGGCGTTTAGCAGCGCTAGTGCCACCGTGCAAATAAAAGGTTTTTACCGTCGGCTTTAGGAAGCGCTCTAGGGCCGCTCCAATTTCCGTAAACTGGGTGAACACCAGCAGGCTTTCGCCTTCCGAAATCGCCTCGGCGGACATTTCGCTGAGTCGGCTCAGCTTGTGAGATCGCTCCGGGCTAAACTCGCTGCCATCCTGGAGAAACTGCATGGGATGGTTACAAATTTGCTTCAGCTTCATCAGCGTCGCCAAAATCATTCCTTTGCGCTGAATGCCCTCTGCCTCCTCCAGTTGTCCTTCAATCTCTTTGACTACGACTGCATAGAGAGAAGCTTGCTCTTTGGTCAGGTTACAGAACTGCTTTTGCTCAAGTTTATCGGGCAGGTCTTTAATAATTGATTGGTCGGTTTTTAATCGGCGCAGAATGAAGGGTTCAACTAGCTTTTTGAGCGTCCCGGCTTGGACGCGATCGTTATTTTTCTGAATCGGGATTTCAAAGGACTGGCGAAACTGAGCTTCTTTGCCCAAGTAGCCAGGGTTGAGAAAGTTAAAAATTGACCACAAATCTAGCAGCCGGTTTTCAACTGGCGTGCCAGTTAAGGCCAGCCGATGCTGGGCCGGTAATTTAAGAATGGCTTTGGTCTGAGCTGCCTTTGGGTTTTTAATGTTCTGGGCTTCATCCACCACCAGCCGATGCCAGTCGATGCTTTCCAGCAGCTTGGCATCCTTACGCGCTAGCGTAAAAGAGGTGATCACGACATCGCACTCGCCCAAGGCGGCCCGAAATTCGGCTTGATCTTGCTGTCGCTGACTGCCGTGGTGGGCGATCGCCCGCAGATGGGGCGCAAATTTCTCGATTTCTTTTTGCCAGTTGCCGACCACCGAGGTGGGGGCAATCAGCAGCGTCGGTGGGATCGTTTGCTTGCCGTTTTGCTTTGCGTGCTCGCGCTCTTGGACTAAACGAGCTATCACCTGGGCTGACTTGCCTAAACCCATATCGTCCGCCAAGCAGCCATTTAGCCCCAAGCCTTCCAGATAGTGCAGCCAGGAAACCCCCCGTTTTTGGTATTCCCGCAGTTGCCCCTGAAACAAAGCTGGTTCGGTGATCGGCTCAAATCGGCTCGGATCGTGCAGTTTGGTCAGCATTTCTGCCAAAGCCCGATCGTGGGCCAAGTCGAGGTCATCTTCCTGCCCTGCCGTCATCTGCATGAACTCCAGCAGGCTCATTTCTGGGTGCTCTTGCTGATGCTTTTTCCAGAACTCCAGCATCTCGCGCATTTTGCTCTGGTCAAGCGCCATCCACTGCCCCCGGAACAGTACCAGCGGCGTTTTAGCGCCAACCAACTGCTGCCATTCCTGTTCGCTGATCTTTTCACCGCCGATCGCCAGTTCGTACTGATACTCAACTAAAGTGTCGTGGGAAAAGTAGCTCTTTGATTTATTGCTAGCCGATAAAGATTTACCTTTGGCTTTCAGGCGCACTTTGGCCCGCCGCCGCCCTTGCGGAGTCCACCAGGCCGGCACAATCACTTTGTAGCCGGCGTCTTCCAGCACCCAAGCTGACTCTTTCAGAAATTCAAACGCCGCCGCCAAATCTAGGAAAATCCCGGTCGGCTGGTCGGTTTCTAGCCCTGTCCACAGTCGGCTGTAGATGCGGGCGGCATAGCCCAGGTTCAGCAGTAAATTCTGCTCAAACTGTTGCCCAAACTGTTTTTGGAGGTCTTTTTGCTGCTTAGGGCGCATCCGCCAATAATCGATCAGGGGCAACCGTAACGAGGGGTCTTGGCGGGAGGCAATTTGGAATTCTAGCTGCCAGCTTTCTTCTGATTTGGCTGGTTCTTGCAGTTGAAAGCAGAGGTGAAAAGCCGCTTCGGTTTGGCTGCGACTGATCCGATCGCGCCACACCTGCCATTGCTGATAGAGTTCCCAGCCAGTTTGGGTTGTCCAAGGCATTCCCCGCTGATCCGGTTTTAAGCAGCTATAGACCAGCGTATCGGCAATTTTTTGCTCAAAAGCATTACTAGAAGGAGTTTGGGTAACAATTTGGGTCAGCAAGCACTCCGAGAAATGCCGCAGCAAACTGACCGGATCATAGAGTTGAGGTGAAGACAGCGGCTCGGCCGCCCCTGCCAGACAGACCAAGGGCATGACAGCCGCAAACCGCTCTAGATCAGCTTCGTACTGCTCAGAAATAATTTCCCAACCGGCATAAATTTCAAAACCTTCAGCTTGAACAGATTCAGCCTGTTCACTCTTGCTAGTCTTACTCTTAGCTGCTTTCGGAGTCCGAGTCGTTTTCTGTTTAGACCCAACTTTTTGAATCGGGTTTTGAGGCTGACTGACCTGCCGATACTTGAGGGCAGGAATATATTGATCTTTGAAAATAATTTGCTTAAAGGCCTGGCTGTAACTGTACCAAAACAACAAATCAGCTCCCAATTGCACCTCGACCAAATTGTGCAAGGCGATAAAGTGCAAATCGTTGAGCAAATGAATCACGTTGTTAAGATTGCCAGCCCCGGCTCGGTACAGCGTGGTCGGGAAGCAGTCAACTCGCCAATACTGCCACTCAAACTCTTCTGGCAACTCTGTTTCTAAAAATCGAGCCAACTCTAAAGAAGGCAAGGGTTGACCGTTTGCGCTGGGCAGCAGGAAATATTGAGGCTCAATCGCAGCCGCTAAACTTTTTTGGTAGGGACTGGGCTTAATCCCAAATTCCTGAGTTAGAAATTCCGCCAAATCCGCTTGAACAAGCTGACGGGGATGGATCTGGGCGGGGGAGCGTTTTTTCTGCTCAGCGGTTTCTACCCACAGGTAAAAGGCCCCAGTTTGGACAAAATCAGTTTTCGGTTCAGGAATCCAGGTTCCGTGCAGAATTTTCATCGGCGATCGCCACGACTACTGCTCAAGCCATAATTTTAGAGACTTCGCGCATCGCTGGCGCGATTGCTACTAATTGTATGGCGGGAGATGGAGAAGCGCTACTGGCGATCGCTAATGTTTGCAGCTAATCTATGGCAAAAACAACGCCAAACTCAAAATTGGAATCAAGTCAGAGAACACCCACAACCCGCTGGCTCAGCGATTAGGCAGAGAAAGCAAGCATCGAGATTGCCATAATCTCTAGAATCTGCGGTCACACAGTTGCAGTTAATTCTCAATTAGCAGCGCTTCTTGCAAATCAACCCAAAATTAGGTACAATTCTCAATAACCAAGGTTTCTTGAGAGGTGCCCTATGGCTGTCTACACGGCGACATCCCTGAAGGCTGAGTTAAACGACAAAGGTTGGCGGCTGACTCCCCAACGAGAAACGATTTTACATGTCTTTCAAAACCTAACCAAAGGCAAGCATCTGAGCGCTGAAGACCTGTATAACGTTTTGCAAGAGCAGGGAGAGCCAATTAGCCTTTCGACCATTTACCGGACGGTTAAATTGATGGCCCGGATGGGTATTTTGCGGGAACTAGAGCTGGCAGAAGGTCACAAGCACTATGAAATTAACCAGCCTTACCCCTACCATCATCACCACTTGATTTGTGTTAGATGCAGCAAAACGATTGAGTTTAAGAGCGACTCAGTGCTGAAGGTGGGCACGAAAACCGCTCACAAAGAAGGCTACCACCTGCTCGACTGCCAGCTATCGATTCACGCCATTTGTCCCCAGTGTCAGCGATCGCTGCTGCCGATGTAGTTTAGCCCAGCCTACTCTTGGAGTGACTAACATGGGTTTTGGCGATCGGCTGTGGCGTGCCTTGGGGGCTGGGCTTGGTTGCGGTTTAGGTCTGGTAACTTTTGGACTGAGTTCCCCTACTCTCGCCGTCCGGTTTGCGGATGGAACGGTGGCTTTTGATCATTTGCCTTCATTTTTTGGCGCCTCCACGCCCTATCCAGATACTTGGGTGTCGGGTACAACTTACTTTTTTAAGCTGCAAGTGCCTGCCAATGCGGGTGAGCCTTTACAGCGAATTGAAATTACGCAGCAAGCTGCCCCAGAAACAATTCAATTCATCCCAGAAGCAACCAGGGCCTATATCGGGCGCTCTCAGAAAGATCGGCTAGGGCTAGGCAAGGTCACGTTCCAGGAGCAAACCTTAACGGTAAACTTTGACCCTCCTGTTCCGCCTGGCACTTTAGTCACGCTGGCTGTTTCTCCAGAGCAAAATCCTCAATTTGCTGGAGTGTACCTGTTTAGTGTGACGGTGTTTCCCGCTGGCGAAAAAGTGCGTGGTCAAATGGTTGGCACGGGGCGGCTACAATTCTATCGAGGTGACGATTGGTAAAGATTTAGCTCTCCAGGAATCGTTTTTAGGGTTCAAGATGTCATGGATTGCAATGACTAGCTGATTGGGCTGCAATCGGATCGGTTGAATCCCCCGCTTTTTAGCTATTTTGGAGCAATTCAATATGCAGACAAGCCCTTATCAACCGATTCTGCTGCGACTATTGCACGGTGCGGCGGCTGTCCTGGTTCTGACAGCTTTGGGTTCCGGCTACTGGGTTTACAGCACTTTCGATCGCCGCTGGGGCAGGCTTACCCTACCCAATTTAGGAGATATTCAAGGGATTCACGGCACGATCGGGCTGACATTCTTGCTTATTTTGCCTGTATTTGCCCTCTACAGCTTTCACCTTGGTTATCGCCGTCTGGTACAAGCACAATCTTTGGCTGACCTTAACCAAGTCGGCAAACCAATTTGGTGGATATCGCTTCACCGCTTAGCAAATACGCAAATGCTCGTTGCAGCAGCGTTATCTGTTGTGACTGGCCGAATGATGAAAGAAGAATGGCTGCCCGCAGGAGAGCTGAATCATCCCTGGTATCTGGCTCATTTAGCGGCCTGGTTACTGATGATTGGCAGCCTAGCCCTCCACCTCTTGCTGGGTGCAAAAGTGGGTGGACTGCCGCTGCTGGCCTCAATCCTAAAACTACCAGTTCGAGCCGAAGACCAGCCCCGCTCTTGGCTGCAAGGAATGATCGTCAAGCAACCCAGTTTGATTGTCGGACTGATTGAAATTATTGTGATCGGCGGAATTGCGATCGCCTTTGTCTTACCAGCCTTTGCAGCCTAAATAAACACTTCTAGGGGTTGTTACTTCAAGTTTAAATTAGCAAGGGCTTCAATGACTGCCGCTGCGGACAGGTACCTATCTTCAAATTCGTACTGAACCATTTTATTCAGAATCGTTGCTGTCTGATGGCTGACAACAGCACCATCAGACCAGAATAACGCTTTGGTTGTTTTATCTCTTTTGATCTGAGCTGGTAGCTTGCCCGTCAAAGCCTGAATCCCAATCATTCCCAAGGCATAGATATCACTGTTGATTTTCGGATGGCCTTGAAATTGCTCAGGAGCAGCATAACCTGTCGATCCAATAATGATTGTCGATGTATCGACTTCAGGTTCCAAAAGTTGGTTTTGCAGCAGCTTGACAGCCCCAAAATCAATTAAGACAAATCTCTGATCAGACGTCCGATGAATAATATTGGCTGGTTTAAGATCTCTGTGAATCACCCCACAATTGTGAACGAACTCCAATACGAGTAAAAGATCCATTAGCATATTGACAACTTGGAATTCAGAAAAGGCCTGCGGAGCATGGCTCTGGGGAGATAACATGCTCTCAAGCGTCAGCCCTGAGATAAACTCTTGGACCAGGTAAAATTCCTGATCCTGCTCAAAGTATGCCAACAGTTGGGGGATTTGAGGGTGTTTGCCTAATCTCTCTAGTGTCTCCGCTTCACGACAAAATAAAGTCCGAGCAATTTTTAAGCGCTGCTCATGCTTCTCATGGGTTAATTGATCGTCCATCCGGGGTTTTAGCTGCTTAACGATGCAATCGGGATGTCCAGGTCTTTGGGTATCTTTAGCCAGATAGGTTTTACCGAATCCTCCCTGACCATCATGGAGAGGCTCCATCATTTGATATCGTCCCTGTAATAGCTGTGGCTGTGAAGCCTGAGCTTGCCCATTGTCCACAGGGTCAGAACTGACAACCGGCCCTGAGTGATCATGATTAGACCTGTAAGCTTGCCATGAAATAACGCAAACGATCGCCGCCGCAAATCCTAAAGCGGCCGGAACAAGCGGAACCCAGCCTCCCTGAATAAATAGAAGATAGCAGACGCCACCGAGCCCAACTAGGATTCCACCCCCTACCAGCAAAAGCAGAAAGGGACGGCGAATCGTACTCGCAACGAGCGTGCCCAACCCGACCCAAACCCAGACCCAAATCAGCTCAACCGCTTCTGGCCAAACCCAGATTAAAGGGCGGCGATCCAAAACTGCACTCAAGATTTGACTCACCATTTGGGCATGAACCTCTACCCCAGCCATCCGAAAATTCTGCTGACCGGCGGTGTAGGGAGTAAAGAAAAAGTCATTTCCACTCAGCGCCGTAACGCCAATCAGAACAATTCGGTCTTTGACCCAACTGGGGTTAATGTTTCCTGCCAGAACCTGGCTCATTGAGACTTGCTGGGCAACTTGAGGCGAGGAATAGTTGAGTAGGATCTGGTATCCTCGTGAGTCAACCGACTGATAGCCACCTGTCTGCTTTTCTAATGGACTGAACCGGGTGGAACCAATCAGGAGGTGCCCTTCAGGGGTCTTTTGCCAATTCAAACCTCGATTGCCAAGGTATTGCAGGGCGAGTTGGAGAGCGAAGGAACTAGCCGCCTGACATTTTGAGTTTGGATCTGGCGTCAGCGCCAACAAATTGCGCCGCACTAAACCATCAAAATCCACGACAATATCGCTGAATCCCAGTCGCTCAGGCGGAACTGTCGCCGGCGGCCCAACCCCAGTCGACTGATTGCTGCTAGCTTGACAAACAGCGATCGTATTATTGCTGACTTGGAGGGTGGTCAGTAACTCAATATGCCCCGGCTCTGATGGCAAGTCTCTGTAGATATCTAAGCCAATCGACTGAGGCTGATATTGCTCTAGTTTTGTCAGGAGTAGATTAAGAGTTTGGTCTGACTTACCGAGTTTTTCAATATCCTCTTCGGTAACAGCCACAATCAGCAATCGATCGTCTGGAGCGGAATGTGAGTGCCAGCGCACAAACAGATCAAAGGCACTCAACTCAGCTCTTTCGAGGATTCCCAACTGCCGTAAACCCAATATTGAAGCAGCAACCCCTAAACTGATCCCCAGAATCATCCGCCAGCCCAGCAGCAACATTGTCTTTTTTTTGCGAGCGACTGGGCTGTTTGGTTCACTATTCATAACTTGCAGAAAGCCGGTAATTTCAGTTGATTCACGCCCTCTAGTTATCTACGCCTTCAATTGGGGCAAAACCCTGACGTTGGACGTTTTCAGTGATCAGGCGCGGCTCTAAGAATTGCAGCAGGTAATCTCTGCCGCCGGCTTTAGAGCCGACGCCAGAGAGCTTAAAGCCGCCAAAGGGCTGGCGATCAACGATCGCCCCCGTAATCCCCCGATTGATGTAAAGATTCCCAACTTCAAATTCAGCTCTGGCTCGATTGATATGGGAAGGCGTGCGGGAGTAAAGTCCGCCAGTCAGGGCGTAGTTGGTGCCATTGGCGATCGCCAAGGCTTGCTCAAAATCTGCGGCTTTGATCACTGCTAAAACGGGGCCAAAGATTTCTTCCTGAGCCAGTTTACTGTTGGCAGGCACTTCCGTAAAAATGGTGGGGCCGACAAAGTACCCCGGCTCTGGAGCAGGTAACGCCAAAGCCAATTTGGCTTCAGTTTGTCCCTTGGCAATGTAGTCACGGATGCGATCGCGAGCAGCCGCATTCACGACCGGGCCAACTTCGGTGCTGGGGTCGGCGGCGGGGCCAACATTGAGCGATTTAGTTGCCTCAACCAATCGCTCCACAAAGGTTTGATAGATTGACTCTAGAACCACCACCCGTGAGCAGGCGGAGCATTTTTGCCCGCTGTAGCCAAAGGCAGACTTCACCACTCCCGCCACGGCTTGATCAAGGTCAGCGCTTTGGTCAACAATAATCGCGTTTTTGCCGCCCATCTCGGCAATCACCCGCTTGACATGCCGCTGACCGGGCTGGATGATCGCTGCCTCAGCGTAGATTTGACAGCCAACTTCTTGAGAACCGGTAAAGGCAATCAGATGCACATCGGGGTGCTGGGTCAAATAGGGGCCAATTACAGAACCACGACCGGGAATGAATTGAAATACCCCGGCTGGCATCCCCGCTTCGACCAGAATCTCGGCTAACTTGGCGGCAATCACCGCCGAGGGTTCGGCCGGTTTAAGCAGCGTACAGTTGCCAGCCGCTAGGGCCGCCACCGTCATCCCAGTTGGAATTGCCAACGGAAAATTCCAGGGCGAAATCACCACGGCAATGCCCCTGGGCTGATAGTGATAGTGGTTTGTCTCCCCCGGATAGTCGCGGCTGTAGCCTGCTTCTAGGCGAATCGCTTCATCGGCATAGTAACGGCAAAAGTCGATCGCCTCCGAAATTTCCGGGTCTGCTTCGCGAACCGTTTTGCCGACTTCCAGCACCATCCAAGCATTTAGCTCGTGGCGGCGCTGCTCCATCAGCTCAGCCGCCCGGTAGAGAATGGCAGCTCTTTGTTTGACTGGGGTTCGCTTCCAGGCTGGAAACGCCGCTTTGGCAGCTTGCATGGCCTGTTCGACTTGCTCAATGCTTAAAGACCCGACTTGCCCGATCACCTCGGCTGGATCAGAAGGATTGAGGGAATCAGTGCTGGCGATCGTCGGTGTCCAGACCCCGTTAATTAGCGGTGAGTAGGATTTGCCCAACTGCTGGCGCGCGCTTTGCAGAGCTTGTTGGATCTTTTGTTTTTGCTCTGCTTGGGCAAAATCAGCGTCTGCTACATTCGCAAACGCATGGGGAGCTAAATTCAGTAGCGTCGGGTCAGCCTGGAAGGTCGGTGCAGCCAGCAGGGTAGCTGCATCAGTTGTCGTTAAGCTCTGACGCAAGAAGGAACTATTGGCGGTATTTTCTAGCAGGCGACGAATCAGATAGGCCATGCCGGGAATTAGCTCGCCGTAGGGACAGTAGACCCGCACTCGCTGACCCTGATCAACCAGCGTTTTGGCCAACTTATCCGCCATCCCATACAGAACTTGCAGCTCTAAATTGCGGCGAGGAATATTGAGGGTTTGAGCGATCGCGATCGCCCTAGCCTGAGAGCGAACGTTGTGGCTACCGATCGCCGCGTAGAGCACCTGATGATTTTCCAGCAGCAGCTCTGTCATCCGCTCGAAGTTGGCATCGGTGTCAGATTTGTGGTTGTAAACCGGCTGGGCCCAGCCCTTCTGGACGGCGGTAATTGTTTCTTGATCCCAATAGGCCCCTTTGACCAATCTGACTGTGAGCGGATAGCCCCGCTGCTTGCCCCAGGCAATTAAGTCCTGCAAATCTTGATAGCTATCGCGCAGATAGGCTTGCAGCGTCACGCCTAGGTCGGTGCGATCGCGAAATTCTGGCTCCATCAGCAGCTCTTTCAGAATCGCCAGGGTGATGTCCTTATAGGTGTACTGCTCCATATCAAAATGGATCGCCACCCCTAGTTCTTTGGCTCGGTGCAGCAATCGGCGGATGCGATCGCCCACCCGCTGCCGACTGCCCTGCTCATCTAGGGGGTCAAACTGGGAGTAAAACGCCGTCAGCTTGACGGAAACCTGTACTTTCGGTAGGGCGACCCCATCGGCTCGATCAATTTGCTCAACTGTCCGCCAGCTTGCCGCTGCTTGGCTCAACTGCTCCATCAGCTCCAAATAGCGATCCAGATAAGCCTGGGCCTCAGCTTCCGTGATCACCGCTTCCCCCAATACATCCATCGTGAAGGTCATCCGAGACTTGCGGAGGCGATCGATGGTTTTAAGGGCTTGGGCAATATTCTCGCCCGAAATGTACTTGTGGGCCAGGGTTTCAACCGCTGTCGCCACCGTCGTGGCCGCCACCTGCCCCGGTAAAGAGTCAGGATTGGTGAAGTTGAGAATTCCTTTTAGGGCGGCTGGTAGCTCCACTGATGGGTCGCCCAGATACTCTTGCATGTGGCGGGCAATTTCGGCTTTGCTGCCAAGAGCCGGTAAACAGTCAATAAACCGAAACAACTGCACCCGTAGGCCAGGATTTTCCATTGCCCAAGCCAGCAGCTTATCGTCCCAACGCATCTGGTCACGAATTTGGCTGAAAAAAGAGCGATTTTCTTGCGTGGCAGAGAGAAGCTGGCGGGAGATCGCCTGGGTTTTGGCTTCGTAGGAGGTAGAAGTTAAAGTCAAAGCAGGAAGGGTGCTAATGCAACGGCTGTCTCCATTATCGTGCACGGCAATTGCCAGATTAAGGAAAAATCAAAGTCTCGTGACATCTGGTGAGCTGGCTTCGGTTTAGTCAATTAGGGCATGGTTGTGAAGAAATTGGTGGACTGGCTAATTTCACACTCTGTAGAATATTTAGTGTTGCCTTACATGAAAATTTATGCTTAGTCTGGATTACGCAAATCTTGTTCAGATTGCTCAGCCCTATAAAGTTCCAGGTCGTGAAGAAGCCAGTGCCTTTTTAAGTTGGTTTCTAGTAAACATATATAGGTTGGATATTATTGAAGTCCAAAACATTGTTTGTGATAGGCGTGGAGATAAGGGAATTGATGGGATTTATGTCAATGAGAATGAAGAATGTATAGATATTTTTCAATCCAAGACTGTACAAAATTCTAGTAAAACCTTGGGAGACACTCAGCTTAAAGAGTTTGTAGGAAGCTTAAAGCAATTAGAAACACCCGAAGGCGTACAATCAATGATTTCAACAACGGGTAACTCTCAGCTTAAGAATTTATTGACTGAGTATAAAGATCTTCTTACATCCTCAAAATATACGATTCGAGGAATTTTCGTTACGAATGCTGTCAAAGATCATAATGCTGAGAGTTTTCTAAAAGCTACATCTCTGACAACTCAGCTCAAGGTATGGGATAAGCCTCTCATTATTCAAATGTACGTACCTAGCGAGAAGGCAATACCCGCAACATCAGAAATTGCCTTTGACGTTTTTGGATACGACTATTTTGAACATAATGTTAGTAACACTGCAAGAGTTGTGATTGCTCCAATATCAGCAGTTGATTTAGTTCAAATGGAAGGCATTGAAAACCAACAAATTTTTGATTTGAACTTAAGAAAAGATCTAGAGAAAACGAAGGTTAACAAGGATATTGGGAAGAGCATAGACAATACTTCTGAACACGGAAACTTTCTGCTTTACCATAACGGAATAACCATCATTTGTGATAAATTAGATACTTTAGATAAAGACAAAGTAAAAATTCAAGGATATTCCGTAGTAAATGGTTGTCAAACGGTATCAAGTCTCTACAGAAATAAAGCAAAAGTTACTCAAGATCTAAGAATACTAACTCGAATTATTCAAGTGAGTGCTAATCAATCGGATCTGATTTCAAGAATTACTTACAATAGTAATAATCAGAATGGAATTAAAGCTAGAGATTTCAGGTCTAATACACAAACTCAAGTTAGACTTCAACAAGAAATTGATCAATCCTATCCAGATTATTTCTATGAGATTAAGCGTGGAGATGAACCTGGGCAAAGAGCAGTAATTGAAAATACGCTCGCTGGACAAATTTTACTTTCCTTTGATTTAAAGCGACCTTGGTCTGTTCAGAGATATAGCAAGATATTTGATGATTTACATCAAGAAATCTTTGCTCGTCCAGAAGTTAGTGGAGGGAGAATTGTAGTTTTATTTGATCTATACAAAGAAATAGAAAGAGACTTACCAAAGGTTGAACCTTCATTATTTGGTGGCTATCAGATTACTAAATTTTTCTTGCTTTATCTTCTTTCTGAAGTTTTGTCAGATGATGAGGTTGGTAAAGCTTTCTATAAAAAACCAGAAAGCTTTTATCAAGACTCTGCTCAGAAAGAAAGGCTTCTCAAATGTATTCATGTAATCTTAGGCGATTTAATCATTGATTTGAATGGTGAATTCAAGGAGGCAGGTGGAGAAAATTTTGACTTCAAAGCAATATTTAAATCTCCGACTTCGTTGCGTAGCTTAACGAACAAAGTAATTGCATCTCATAAAAAGCTTATTGCTCGTGAACGTGCTGAATCATTCTCGCAGTTGTGGGGGTAAGTTCGGAGAGTCAAACGTAAAAAGCACGTGATAAAAATCATGCACTGTGTTTCCTGATCGTTAACTAGCACCAGCCAGCTAATTAGCGGATCGGCTGCTGGTTAACGATCAGGGTTGAGCTTAAAAAGGCTGAGAGATTGATCGCAACCCTTGGGCAGATCAGTCTTTGGGAGGCAGCCTAGAATGTGATTAGGAAAAAGCTGAAGGAGAAATAGTCATGAATTTTCCTACCACTTCCGATCTGGACTCGAATCAGGTCAGCAATCCGGTTAATGATCTCCAGATTCCACCCCAGCTTTCTGAGAACATTTTTCTGGCTAACCTCAACGATGTCTATAACTGGGCCAGGTTGTCTAGCTTGTATCCGCTGATGTTTGGGACTGCCTGCTGTTTCATTGAATTTGCCGCCACCTTGGGGTCTCGGTTTGACTTGGATCGATTAGGCGTGTTTCCGCGCATGAGTCCCCGTCAAGCTGATTTAATTATTACGGCTGGCACAATCACGATGAAAATGGCACCGGCCCTAGTGCGTCTGTATGAGCAAATGCCGGAACCCAAATACGTGATGGCCATGGGGGCCTGCACGATTTCGGGCGGCATGTTCAGCGTTGACTCGCCCACGGCCGTCAGAGGGATAGACAAACTGATTCCGGTTGATGTGTATATCCCCGGCTGCCCCCCTCGCCCGGAGGCGATTCTAGATGCGATCGTCAAGCTGCGCAAAAAAATTGCAGATGAGCATCTGCAAGAACGAGGAAACAATCAGCAGACCCATCGCTACTACAGCGTTAGTCATCAGATGAAAGCCGTGCCAGCGATTCATACGGGGCAATATCTAGACACGCCAACTCGCCAAGCTCCACCCGCAGAATTAACAGCCAGCTTTGGCATCCCCATGATTGCCACGGCAACTGAGTCTGTAAAACAGATGCTTGACGATCGCGCGCTCTAAAGTTGACCGACAATCAGCGAATGTGGCGGATTTGCACAATCATCCGCTTTAAAGGACGCAGGATTGGATGCCAAGTTGGAGGTTTCAGCTCAAGCCCGGCGTGACCAGCAATTTCCTCTGCAACAGTCTCAATTGCTTTTTTCTCTGTGTCGAGATGAATTTCAGACTTCTGATCTGACAGAAATTCTAAGCATCGATCAAGTTGGTGGGCACCCCATGAGTTCCTGCCATCACCTCGTCGTTGCAATCGCCGCAAAACCGTACTGCGAGAAGCGAGTAGCGTAAAATGATGCACCTGAAACCCCTCTCTAAGTAACATGCCTACGGTTTGGTCGTAGTAGAGAGAATTAACGACGGTCATTGGGACAATAATTGGGCCAGAAAAGTTTTCGGCCACGTAGCGTAAACTTTGGTAAGTAAACTCGCGCCAGACTGGATGATCCTGGAAGTCTTTCCGCATTGAGCGCGGTACAACTTTACGCAGGGCAAAACCAATTTATTTGTTCAGGATCGAAGATAAAACTACCAGGGACTCGACTGTTTAGCTCGAAGGCAGTTTGGGTTTTACCAACCCCAAAGGCTCCATTCAACCAAATAATCATGCGCGATAGAGATTGTCTCGCATTAGATTACAGACTAACATTGGCTTAACGGATTACTGAAGCTTAAGACAGGTTCGCCAAGTATCACCTTGGCAATGGCAAGTACACCATCGTAGATCGTGAGTCTCAGACAAACCACTCATCTGTGAAGCACCAGCCGACAACTAAGCAATCTATTTCATTTTAGAATTGCTCAAAGGCAGCCCATGCAAACCCTCACCACTCAAGCAATCAGATCAGTTCGCTATTACGTTGTAGCCAGTTTGCGAGTTTCGCCATACTTTGGTCTTGTGTTTCACGGCTGGCAGCTAAATCGAGGAAAAAGCTAACTGCATCTACCTCTGAAGCTGTCAGCTCAATGCCATCGACTGATAAAAATGTGTAAACGGCAATCAGAGCAATTCTTTTATTGCCGTCTACAAAACAGTGATTTTTGACCAGCCCATAGCCATAAGACGCTGCCAGCATATACAAAGTGACATCATCGCCATAGTGATACAAGTTGATCGGCTTGCTTAAAGTTGACTCAAGCGCACCTTGATTCAGAATGCCTGAGGCACCTCCTGACTCTGCAATAATTTCACCGTGTATGGCATAGACATCATGAATGTCCAACCAACAGGGCTCGATCATTTGGCTAGCTCAATCAATGCATTTCGGTATTTCTTCATACCGCGCCGAGCAGCTTCAATTTTTTTGACAAAATTAGGGTCGTAAGCTGAAAGTTCATACCCTGAAGGAGTTTTTGTCGCAAAGAGGTTATCTCCATCCTCAACGTTCATACTGGCCGCCATTTCCTTGGGAATAATGACGCTAAGTGAATTACCCCGTTTTCTAACGTTTAGAAGCATAATTGCCCCAATTGCATTGCTTTGTAAGCTTTATTATCCCCTAATGTTATCACAAAAGTTGCAACACACCAGCTTATCCTCAGCAAGGAGGAAAAACACTTTATCTGATTAGACAGGTTTTTTTATCATGGTTGTAGCGATCTGGAAAACATAATGAATTCACTCGCTGGGCAAATGTGTCCTAACCTCAAACCAATCAACAAATAGCGTTGATCAAATCTCTAGGCGTTACACAGAAGACCGGATTAAAGATGCCACCAAGTTGGATAAAGACTAATAAAAGTTCCTAACCAACAACACAGCCGCCATCTCAACAATAGAGACATTACGGCAGTTGTGGATCTGCAAGTGTCCTAATGAATCAAAGCTGACTTGGATGCGCGCTAGGGGAGGTTGACTGTCTATTCCAGTCTCCCCAGATGAGATGAGCAGCCGCAAGGGCGTTTGGTCAATCCAAGTCGCCGCAGTTTGATTTGCTGCCAAACAGTCAACGATAGTGCCGCTGCGATCAACGCCTAACAAATAGGTGAGTGGTTCGGGACAGGAGAATTCTACTTGCCATGCTTCACTCAGGTGTCGTTTAAGAGCGATCACTAGCTGATTTGTCTGCCAAAATCCATTAACTTGAGGTGCAGATGTGAGAGGGGAAACAGCTAGGGATGGGTCTGAACTGGTTGACTGCCCCCGACTCCAAACGAAAAAGCAAAAGCCAATGGAGAAAATCAGGATGTAAATCGTATTCTGGAAAACAAAAAAATCTAGATGCAGAGGCCCGAATAATGCGGCAGCGCCAAAGTAATACTGTAAGTGCAAACCAAGAGTTAGATAACAGGAAAATAACTGCAAAGCAATCCACCAAGCTGCTGACCCCACATAGCGGCGTAAGACAAGCCACTCCAACACCCCAGAGACTAGATATAAAGGGGAACTGATCAACTCTGCTAGGAATTGAATCTCTGGAGATGGAGCCACAAAAAATAAACTTTGCTCCGGCTGGATCCCAAATTTCCCCGAATCAACCAAGATGTCACTGACATTTGCAACGCCTACATGAATCAGAATCCATCCTGTTAAGACTGCCACAATCCATTTCTGATCGGGAATATATCGGCGGATTAAGAGCCACTGCAAGACAGCATTGGCTCCTCCCCAAAACCCACCGCTCAATGCTCCTCGCAAGAACGGATTTGGAGAGGGATTAGTCAATCCAGCCGCTAAGGTATCTACTAGAGTATAGAGGTGGGTAAGCCCCAAATTTAGCAGAATCGTACAGAGCAAGAGCGGCAATGCAAAGCGGAGCCGATCGCAAGGGTCAATCAGCAACCCTTTCGGATTGAGGTAAGGCTGAAATAGATTTACAAAGTATCGCTGAAACACTACTACGGCTGATCAAGTTTGGAAATAAAAACAACAAATAGGCAGCAGTTAAAAACCCTGCTACCCTTCATTCTTTGAATTTTGAGTAAACCTTGGCTAAAACTTGTTTAGATTGATGCCTGCTTCTTTGGCAAACGCAGACAAGCTCTTGATTTCCAGGGTTTTGATTGCTTTTGTAGACAGGCGAAGCTTTACGAACCGCTTGCCTTCAGCCCACCATAGCCGCTTCCATTGCAGATTCACCTCTTGCACCTTTTTAGTGCGACGGTGGGAGTGGGAAACAGCATAGGCATTATTGGCTTTTTTGCCCGTTAATTGGCACACACGGCTCATAGCAAATCTCCAGCAGTCACTTGATCTAATTGGCCCAGTCTTTATTTATAGCTTTAAATCAGCCCTCCGCGATCGCCCATCGCCAAACTGATTGCTAAAATTGGACGTATTGTTGCCTTCCCTGATGATGAACCGAACTCGCGATATCCAAACCCTAATTTTGTCTTTTCAGCCTTTAATTGCGATCGCCACCCTAGAAGAAGAACGAGTCCAAACTCTCCTGCAAGCGGTTGCCCAAGATATGAATATTGCCCTGTTTGAGTGGAGCATCACCCAGGGCTTAACGCGATCGCTGACTTCTGCTCAAGCGCCTTGGGTGAACGATTACGCTCCTGCTGGTAGTCAGAACCCAAGGGGACTGGAAAATACAACTGAGCCTGCCCAGATGCTCAAGTACATCCGCGAGACATCGCAAAAGGGCATTTTTTGGCTTAAGGATTTGAGCCGCCACCTCGATGATGCCACCGTGATTCGGCAGTTGCGGGAAGTCCTGCAAGTTTTCTCCTACACTACTTCGACGATTGTGCTGACGGGCGAGAACCTTAACCTGCCCCAGGAGATCACCCGCGATGCCTTCTTCTACGACCTCAAACTGCCAGCCAGAGAAGAACTGTTAGTCGTGGTGCGGGAGGTAATCCGCAACCTGAAAGCAAAGCGACAGTTACAGGTTGAGCCGACCGAACAGGATGTTGGCGCTTTTGTCCAGGCTTTGGCGGGGATGACCCTGCGGCAAGCTCGCCAGATGATTGTTTATGCCGCGATGGAAGATAATCAGCTGACGGCCCAAGATGTGAGGGGCATTCTGCGCCGGAAGGCGCAGATTATCCAGGCTGGGGGAGTGCTAGAGTATTTTCCGGTTGAGAATAAGCCGCTAAATCTGGGTGGATTTGCTGGTCTGAAGCGCTGGCTCAGTCAAGCGAAAATTGGCTATACAGCCCAAGCTCAAGCCCTCAACCTGAAGCCGCCGAAAGGAATCTTAATTTTGGGAATTCAAGGCTGCGGCAAATCAATGGCAGCCAAGGCGATCGCCCAGTCTTGGCAACTGCCGCTGTTAAAGCTGGATGCCGGCCGGCTCTACGACAAATACATTGGCGAGTCGGAGCGGAATTTTCGGCAGGCGATCGCCCTAGTAGACTAGATAAGAAGTAATGCAACGTTAATTCAAGTATGCAACGGGTCGAAATCCATCTCAACGATGCAGAACGAGACGACTTGGAAACCATGAGTTCAACCGGAGTCTGTCAAGTTCGTG
>JAHHGS010000014.1 GCA_019359715.1 Aphanocapsa sp. GSE-SYN-MK-11-07L
ATATTACCTGCCGAAGTTTCTCAAAAATGACCCGCCGAGGTTGCTGTCATTTGGGTGCCGAAGTTAGTGTCTTTAGGCCGCCGAAGTTAGTGTCTTTGGGCTGCCGAGGTTAGTGTCTTTAAGCATTACTTTAGGAGCTTGGGTTTGGGGTACTGGTACGAGGACGGGTTGCTCAACCACCCGAATCTCCGGACTAGGTGCTTGGGTGCTTTCATAAGTCGGCACATTCGTCACAGATACGGGCTGTGGATTGTTTGGCCCAGTTAAAAAGTAGATTAATCCTGCAGTTAGACCGGTTACACAGGCGACAATCACACCAATCAGTAAGCCCTTAGATAGGTTTACGTCAGCCCGTTCTGCTCGGACAGCTTGGATCTGTTCCTCCACCAATTGACCCTCTAGAAATCCACCTTCATAGACATGAACATTCCCATCAATATCTTTATATTCTGTGTAGATGTTACCTTTAGCATCTTTATACTCCGTATAAAGATTGCCTACGGTATCTTTATATGTCCGATGGACAATTCGAGTCAATGATTCACGATCGTTTAGGTTCATAATTTTTTTTCTCCACAAGCTATATTTTGTCAGACTTTACAAGTTTTTTACTGACTCTACTGGTCTATTCGCTATTCGATGATTTCACTTCTCCCCACGTAACTTGAGAAGTGTTTCAGCGAGATCGGTTGCTAGCGATTGTTTACTCGTTTAGAATCAGGGTTGACTTGCTTTGCTATGTCTAAAACTTGATCAGATCGCCCGTTGCTTCAGATCAAGAAAAGTCAAATTCTGATGTACTTCTAGTCGATGTATTTTCAGTCTTAGACGCTTTCGCAATTCTGTCGGTTTACTCTTACCGTAATTGCTTCGATTGATTTGCCTCAACTTTAACCAGCCGTTTTTGTCAGCTCTGCTCATAAAACATTGATACTCTGACTGATGTGTATGCTACATCAGTCAAAAGAGAGACTTAATCATTCAAAAAAAGCGATGTGAGCAGTTGGGTGTGGCGGGTTTGAGACTAGGGTATCCTGGCTCGGTTGGATATATAGACAGTTGAGTGGCGATCGAGACCTACGGTAACGCCAAACGCGGTTGGCTCAAATCCTTGCTGGCCTTGCCCAGCGGCATTCCTTCGCACGATACCTGTCGCTTGTGGAATCAGGACACCGCCGAGACCCGCTACTTCCTCAGTTCACTCAGCACCAATGCCCAAACTTTTGCTCGCTATATTCGCGCCCATTGGGGAGTTGAAAATCAACTGCATTGGTGCCTGGACGTGGTCTTCATAGAAGATGCTTCTCGCATTCGCAAAGACCATGCTCCCCGTAACATCCTACACTCCGCTGTTTGGGGAGCGTTAGAAATAATTAGAAATCTGGCTCAGGGAGGAGATAGTAGCAGCGACAAGCCTGAGTGAAAAACCGCAAAATATGCTGTCGCTCATCGGTCAAATTAACAACCTGCATAACCCCTTGAAAACGACAAGATGCACTGCCATAAAACACTGAAACACCCAACGCATCGTCGGCGAGGCAGTGGGCTTACCTAACTGGTCAGGCATCATCTGCACTTAACTGTTCTGGATTCAGAATATTGCTCGCTAGAATCAATCGACCACAGCAAATCCGTTGCGCCTCAATCTCGTCGTCCATCGGGATGATCGTTCCTGTCACTCGATAGCTCACGCGCTCAGGCACATCTGCTTTATTGGGCTTTCCGGCTTTGTCATCGTGACGTTTTTCCGTGGTCTGAAAGACACGGTTTGTGCCGCACTCATGGCATCGGCGGGGCAGGCAAATTCTTGGCTAGATAACCGCTGAAGGTCTTGCTGAGCATTTTGCTGAGATTGCTCAAGCTTCTGGCTCAATTGTTTGAGGTCTGATTTACGCTGTTGCTCACTTTCAATCAGGAGCCACCGTTGCGACACTCCCCCATATTCACTCCTTGATTCTGCAAAAGTGTATTTGAAGAATTCCTCGAATAGATACAGTGGGGCTGACACAAACCCCAATCCATTCAACAGCATCGCTTTCATGACCACGCTTGGGCTCACTTTTTCTCTCGGGTCGATTCCTAGCCGCTCGTTCAATCGCTCAACGATACCTATCTCATCGATCAATCCCGCGACAATCCCCAGATGGTCTAGATTCTCTACGCTTATTTCTGACCTGATGGCAGCCTCTTTGCTCGCTAGCATCAATTTGGCTACATTTTAATTCTCTGGCGACCTCTTCAAACAGCGGAATGTGGGTTCAAGGGACTATGCAAGTGGCCTGGGCAAAACCCAGGCCACTTAAATTCATCACAAATAGTAACTTAAGCAGTTGGGTGAGTTCTTGAATTTTTTCGCCCCCCAACCCACGCCACTTGCTTTAAGTCGAGGAACCCGCCGCCTCGCGGAGCGTTCCGCTAGGAATACACAGTGGCTCTCCAAATTTGGGGGGAGTAACTTCTGAAGTCCCCCACAATTGGGGGATTTAGGGGGCAATTGCGTAACTCCTAACAAATTTAGGACAATCAAGTTTCTAAGGAAAGCTGCTCTCCTCCAGTTGCCGATGAGCGCCGACGGCGGCGGCGATTAGTCGGTTCACTCGCTTCTTCGGACTCTGGTTCGGCTGGCTCGACTGGCGATGCCACGATCAAGTCGGCGATCGCCACTGGAGCTTCTGTCTGATCAGGTGGCTGGCTGGCTGCGCTAGGCTCAACAGTCAGCGCATCTTCAACCTTGTCTTCTTGTTCTCTAACCTCTACGTCCCTAGAGGATGAGCGAGAGCTGGTCGGCGGTAAAACTGGCGACTGTCCGGGCAGAGAGACTGCCACAACGGCTGAGCGGGGATTTTTAACCTCACCATTAAACAAAATCAGCGGCGAGATGCCCATCATGGCGTAGACGTCTTGTTCTTCAGCCGTCATCACGACTGAAACAACTTCGGCCGGCTCTTGCGGCTTGCTGCGGGCAACTTGGTTGCGGCTGGGGCGGCGATCGCCCGTTTCAGTTGGATTGCCATTCCGGGGCTGACCGTTTTCCTCTGGCAGCGGTTCTGCGATCGCGGGCGCAGCCGCAGCAATTGGAGCCAATGAACGGGGAGCAACCTTTGCCGCTGGTGCATCCCGGAAACGACGGCGGCGGCGATTGTTGCCCCGATCTTGATAGCTGGGATGACCCGTTAAGTCAAGCTCCTGTAAATCCTCTGAGGGATCGCCAAAATCATCGCTGCGGGCGATCGGCAGTTCGGGCAGGCGAGCGGCGGCGTAGTCAGCGCTGCGATCAATGGTTCGAGTTGGAATATAGCGCTCAACCATTTCACCCGGACTTTCGGCTGACTCGCCCGGTAAATGCACCAGATGCCCTAAGCCACCACAGGTGGTACAGGTGCGCCCAAACAGTTCATAAATATTCTGACCCTGCCGCTTCCGAGTCAGTTCTACCAGACCCAGCTCTGAAAGTTGGGCAATTTGGGGACGCGACTTGTCTGCCTTGAGGGCTTTATTGAAATGTTCTAACACCTGCAACTTATCGCGGCGGGAATCCATATCAATAAAATCAACAATAATTACGCCAGCTACATTGCGGAGACGCAACTGACGGGCAATTTCAGTCGCAGCTTCACAATTTGTCCACAAAACGGTTTCGCGGGCTGTCGCCGATCGCGTAAAAGAGCCAGAGTTAACATCAATCACCGTTAGAGCTTCGGTTGGCTCAATAATAATGTAGCCACCGGAAGGCAAATCTACCCTGGGCTTGAGCGCCTCGCGGATCGCCGCATTAACCCGGAAATATTCCAAAATTGGGCTAGGCTCGCGGTGATGGTCAATCAGCACATTTTGGGGTAAGCGGTTGCTATTCCAGTTCATCAACTGCTGCTTAACCCGCCGCAAGCCAGCCGCAGAATCAACCACAATCCGGTTCACGTTAGCATTGTAAACATCCCGCAGCACCCGCTGAATAAAATCGTCATCTCGCCCCAGCAAGGCTGGGGCACGCGTAGAACTGGCCTGCTGCTGCACCAGTTCCCACTGTTTTTGCAGAGACTCTAGATCTTCCAAGATTGAGTCTTCTGGAATATTTTCGGCTTCGGTGCGAACCATCAAACCCATACCCGCAGGTTTGACTAAAATTCCGAGCGCCCGCAGCCGATTGCGCTCGTTCTCATTCCGAATCCGCCGCGATAAGTTCACCCCACGTCCATAGGGCAATAAAACCAAATACCGGCCCGGCAGAGAAATATTGCCGGTTAAGCGGGGGCCTTTGTTGCCTGTCGGCTCCTTCATGATTTGAATCAGCACTTTTTGCTGGGGAGCCAACAATTCAGTAATCGCTCCGGCACTCCGCTTTAGCCTCACCGGCCCCAAATCAGTGACGTGAATAAATCCGTTCCGCTCAGCATCACCAATGTTGACAAAAGCAGCATCAATCCCAGGCAGAACGTTCTCGACAATCCCCAGGTAAATATCCCCCACTTGGTGGCTACCCGTCGCCACAATAATTTCTTCAATTTGATCTTCGGCAAAAACAGCAGCAATCCGATGCTGCTCGGCAATAATTATTTGTTTGGTCATTAAATTTCCTCGAAATCCTTCACTTAGGGAGGCAAATAGCAATGGGCAGCGGCTGATATTCCCCTCAGCCCAAACCCAAAAAACATTGGAACGGCCTTAAACTGATACTGCTTTTGGGTTGAATGGCTCAAAAGCACCGATTGAATACTGACGCCTACAAGAGCCAACAGGGGTACGATCAGTGACTGTTTTAACCACCGAGCCGCAAGATTTTCTGTGCTCAAATCTTGCGGGTAAAGCTGAGAAGTAACAATAACTGGAAAACAGGAAGAGCGATCTAGCACAGATGGCATTGAAAGAGCGGTCAAGCGCAGCTAAGTCTGACGGGCAGGAGCGGACTGCCTTGCTCAGAATGGCTAGCAGTTAAATCAGGCAACTACGGTGCTCCGTTACCTACGGTCATGAAATCTAAACCTTCGCCGCCAACTAAGCTGGAAGTTAATTAAGCGGTAGCTTGGAATTCTTGGTAGGAGCAAGTTTTCGCACCTTGCGCTGATCTACCTGGTCACCTCTAGCTGCTGAACCCGCAACAGCCTGCATTGATTAAAGATTATAGCGCGGAGACTCACACCATATCTATACCTAAGCAAAATAATATGGTGCTTCAAACTTAAACCAATTACAGTTAGCGATTAAAAACTTTACTCCACAGGAGTTTCAAAAAATAATTTCATTCCAATTGACGTAGGCTGGTAAAGGTTTAAAGCCAAGGAACTGTTAAGCAGCAGAGTAATAAGGCTTCTGTCCATTCGACGATCGCTCCATAGGTATCCCCCGTTTGCCCGCCCAGTTTGTGATTGAACCAGGCAGAGAGGCCAAGGGCGATCGCGAATCCAACCAAAGATTGGCTAAGAGGATTCAATGCATTTGCCTGCTGGATCGCTAATCCAACTGTTAATCCAAGCACGGGAATTGAACCGATTACTAAATCCCAGGGCAGTTTAAGGTTGGCTTTGTGCATCGCCCCTTTGCCGGTCGGCTTGAGGTAAGGGTAACGGGCGATCGCCCATAGCTGCGCCCACCGTCCCCAAACGGTTGCCAATATTAATGGCTCTAACGCAGTCCCCGGCAAACTGATCAAAGCTGTGGTTTTCAAGCTAAAAATGATCACCGCAGCCATCACCCCAAAGGCCCCTGTGCGGCTATCTGCCATCACTGCTAACCGACGGGCTGGATCAAGCACCGCCAGGCCATCGGCGGTATCCATTGCGCCATCCAAATGCAGCCCCCCCGTAATCGCAATCCACAGACTAACCACCAAAACGCTGCGCGGCCAGACCGGAACGCCCAAATGTGACAGCAGCAGATTGAATAGCCCCAACCCTGCCCCAATCAGCAGCCCGACCCAAGGGGCCCAACGGGCAATGCCAGTGAATTCCAGCGCCCAAGTATGGGGAATCGGAATGCCGGTATAAAAGGCGATCGCTCCCAACCCTTGCCGCCCGATCTGTCCCAACCAGCGAAAGTTCATGCGGCTCAGATCCGAGCCAGCGTCACGGCCTCTTGCTGATCTTGGTATTTGCCCTGGCGAGTGGCGTAGCTGATATTACAGGGGTCGCCCTCAAAAAACAAAAGCTGGACAATGCCTTCGTTGGCGTAAATTCGGCAGTCGGCGCTGGAAGAATTGGAAAATTCTAGGGTCAAATGCCCCCGCCAGCCAGCTTCGGCTGGGGTGAGGTTAGCAATCAGCCCAATCCGAGCATAGGTAGACTTGCCAATGCAGATTACGCTGACGTTTTCTGGCACAGACAGGTGTTCGAGGGCAACCCCTAAACCGTAGGAGTGAGCGGGCAAAATGAAATAGCTGCCACTATCATCACTGTGCAAGGCGGCGGGTTCTAAATTGGCGGGGTTAAAATTTTTGGGGTCAACGATCGTGCCGGGGACGTGACGAAACACCCGAAATTCCTTGGCGCTGAGCCGAATGTCATAGCCGTAGGAAGATAGCCCATAGCTGATCACCCGGCGCAGCCCAGCCTCTGTCTCGACTTGCCGAATCAAAGATGGCTCAAAGGGGCTAATCAATCCTTGAGCGGCCATTTGAGTAATCCAGGTGTCGTTTTTAATCATGGTGCTTGAATCAAGAGAGCTGGCTAGCTGCGATAGCTGCGACGGAATTCGGTCACTTGGTCAGCCACGTCTAAAATGGCTTGCGGCATTTCGGGGCCAGTCAGAATCAAATCAACGTGGCTAGGGCGCTGCTCTAATAACTCTAATACCTCTGCCTGCGGAATCAACCCCAGATGAATCGCCAAGCTGAGTTCATCTAAAACAACCAGCGCATATTTGCCTGCCTGAATCACGCTGCGAGTATGATGCCAAAGGTCTAACAGGGCCTGCATCTCCTCTGGCTCTAAGTTGGGGGTGTCAATACAGCGGGGGACATCGCAGCGCAGCCAGTCTAAGTTTTCGCCCAGCCGCATCGGGCGATTCGGCCCCATCTCAATGCCGCCCTTGAGAAACTGCACCACCAGGACGGGTGTCCCCTGACCGGCGATCGTCAGCGCTTGGGACATCACGTTTGTAAAGAAACTGCGATGACCACAGGTAAACACCTGCACTAACCCTTCTAAGCTGTAGGGTAAGCGGCGCTCAACCGGCAAATTACGAACTTCGACCTGAGAAACCATAGGTAAACTTAATCGTAAATCTAGCGTGTTCTTCCTTAATTCTCCCTTAGTCAACACTATATGTATTTATCAGTCAACAAGGTGATAAATTTTGTTAGGAAGCCCCCGCTGTGGGCACGCACTTGGGAGGCAAAGCAGTTATGGGTTGGCAACGTCCTGATGGTCGGCGATCGCATCAGCTCCGTCCGGTCAGCTTCGAGCGGGGGTTTACCCAGTTTGCCCCCGGCTCTGTGATGGCCCGCTGCGGCAATACTCAGGTCTTGTGCAGCGTCACAATCCGACCGGGGGTGCCTCGGTTCTTAGAGGGGAGCGGGCAGGGTTGGCTGACGGCTGAATATCGGATGCTGCCCTCTGCCACCCCGCAACGCCAAGAGCGAGAATTAATGAAGCTGTCTGGGCGCACCCAAGAAATTCAGCGCTTGCTGGGCCGGAGTCTGCGAGCTGCCCTTGATTTACCAGCCTTGGGAGAGCGCACTCTACTGGTAGATGCCGATGTGCTACAAGCCGATGCCGGTACGCGCACAACCGCGATTACGGGAGGATTTGTGGCCTTGGTGGATGCAGTGAATACGTTGCTGAAAGCTGGGGAGTTAGAGCGATCGCCAATTCGTCATCATGTGGCGGCGGTTTCGGTGGGGCTACTAGAAGGCGAAGCCTTCCTAGATTTGAACTACCCAGAAGATGTCGTCGCCAGCGTAGACTGCAATGTGGTGATGACTGAGGGCTTAGAAATTCTAGAAGTCCAAGGTACGGCGGAAGAAGGCAGCTTTAACCGCTCTCAACTCAACCAAATTTTAGACCTAGCCGAGAAAGGAATTCAGGAATTAATTATTGCTCAAAAACAAGCACTTACTGAGCCGTTAGCTTCCCTGAATCAATGATGCTCTCAGCTTTACCAACCCAGCATGGAATGAAATGAACTGGCTGGGGGGGCAGCCTCTGATTGCAGAGCGGATATTTCTAAACCGCTATTTATCTGAAGCTTAGACTCTGAAGCATCCTCAAGCCGCATCTCGGTACAAAGGGCAGCCGTACTAAAGCCACCATAAAGTTTGACAACGCTGGTGCGCAGGCGTAGGTTAGGGCTGGTGAACCAAATCCGTTCAATCACAGACATTGATTCATACTCAGTCGTTAATACCAGCCCGCCTTGCTCATCCATGTGGTATAGACCAACAACGGGCATAATTTCGGCATAGCCGCGATCGCGGAGCATCCTGCCCTGACTGAGGTCATCAGCATCGGGCACAATTGCAAATATTGTTTCTCCCTCGTGATCGCTGTCGCTTTCTCGATCCCACTGCATTTTGCCCCGCCAGCGGACATGAGAGCCACCCACCGCTAAATTAGGGTCAATTTGATGAAAATTGCACCGTTCAGTAATGGCTGGATGATCGGCAGCCAGATAATCTACCTGAATATCGGAATCGCCCATTTCTGATGCCTTAAAGGCCAGATGATGAGTTATCCGGGAAGAGTGCCACTGACCAGCACTAAATTCAAAAAACTCGACGATGTTCATCAAATAGAGTCGCTCCTTTTGTCAATTCAAAATCTCTAGCTGCCAAAGGCATAAAAGCGGCCTCACAGTTTTTGCAAGAAAATTTTGCCTTCGCGATCGTCAGCCCGATAAACCTGTAGTTTGAGAAAGTCGCATTTTGAAGAACCATCCGTCAAGCCATAAGCAACGGCATGGCCTGGACAGTAAATATTTTGCTGATCGTGAAATCCGTCGATCAAATTAATTCCCATGTGCGGGCAAATCGCATCGATCGCCCTCAGCCCTTCAATCGTTCTAATCACAATAATGCTTTTGTTTTGCAGACGAACAAGCATCTTGTCACCAAGGCTGAGCGTTGTAGAGTCGCATAGACAAATCGGGATGCCATTCACAAGCTCGACGTTGATTCTGACTGATATTCGCTTTTCAACATGAGGTTTTTGTCTGCCTTCGTATAACACTCCAAAGTTATCTCGCATCGAAATCTGAACCAAATGATCCCAATTTCCGCTAGCGATGTCTTCAGAGGAATGAAAGCCTGTTCCTCGCTCATGAATTGAATCAGGATTAAACTTACACTGAGTGTAGATTTGAGCCACAATAGCAACTCTTGTGAAGTCAGAAATATTTAAATGGCTGCTGTGGAGCATGTCGTATTTAAACAGTAGAACATGGCCATTTTTAACTTGAATCTTGCAAGGTTTGGTCAATGTAATTCCAAACGGAAGATAGCTGGAGCTGGCGGCAAGATTCTCAAAATCAATTGCTTTGCCAAAAAAATCAGGATATAAAACAACACCGTTATCTTCTGTCGCCCCTTCAATTGCCCACCAAAGGCTGATTCCGCCCAGAGGAGCGCCATACCAACTATCGATATGCGGTTGATGTACCTTGGCTGCGTAAGGTTGATTTGCAATCCGATCGAAGCCTTGATAAGTTTGCAGCGTTTGATTTGAACCAAGTTTAATGAGTTCAAAAAACTTCTCAGCCGTTATCTGTTTGAAATTTTTTAGTGTATTGAGTAGATTGTTTCTGTTTGAGTCTCGCCAATCTTCCGATTTTTGTCTCAACTCAAGTTTTCGCTTTTCTTGCAGGGCTATTTTCTTTCTTAATTTGCTGTATTTTTGATGATATTCTGCATTTGTGACCCTTGATTGCATAGCAATCCGATGTGGGTAGCTAATTTTGAAGGCAAAAGGGTTTTCTTCCAGAAAAAATTGACCTGGAATCCTCAAGTCATCTCTGCCAATATTGAAAGACAGTTGTAAGATTACTTCCTTGATGCATGAATTTCCCTTGACAAATAAATCTAGATCAGCCAGTTGATCGACAGGGAAGTAATGATGCATATTACACAAGCCATCTCTTTCAACTAAGCGGCGACACTCAGTTCCAGCTATTTTTTCAATCCCGTCCAGGATAACTTCTCTGGCAAGACAATATAGCTTCTGTTTATCCTTAAATCGATCTAGAACAAAATAGCTGCCCTGATCAAGTTTTGCCATAATTTCGGCGGGGAACTCAGTCTTGACAACAGTGCTTCTAAGCGTTGTTCTCATCGTCTTTTACCTGACTTTAAGGTGCTTTCAGATTTGATTTAGCTAACTTGTAATGGCTGCGATCGCGAAGATCAGTCAGCTATCTAAGGTTCGATCGGTAATTTCCAGAGTGTTGCAGTGTGAAGTTTGAAAATGTTGGTTAACTAAAATTCTCTAAACAAAAATCAGATTCATAAGAATCAGACAAAACTCAGGTCATTTAAACGATTTAAATGACGCAAGGATCAAATACATTAGACCTCTTGCATGAATCCCAAAAAGCCCCCTAAATCCCCCAATTCTGGGGGACTTCAGATCCGGTTCCCCCCAAAATTGGGGGGCTAGGGGGGCGAAAGATCGTTAACAATAATGGTTCGTGCGAGAGGTCTAGTCAGCATCAGATTTAATCTGATTGACACACCCAATCAGATTAAACCTGTTTTTTTAGAATTGAGCAGTTTGCCCTTAAAGAGGCATTGTAAGCAGCAGATCTAAAGGACAGATGAAGAGATAAAATATTGTCCTTGCCGCTTTTTTGGCGAAGCTGCTCAAAATGCTCTCATCAAAAGCTCTTGACTGATGAACCTGGCACAAGCCTTATGGTTTGAAGGGCAATTTTGAGCGAATGCGATCGCTGAAAAAGCTCACTTCTGGCAGTTTAAGCGGCCAAAGGCAGAGCGCAAACACGGCTGTGCCGACTAAGCCAGCCAGCCCCAACTGCAAGAGCTGAATCAATAACCCCTCAGTGCCGAGCAGGTGTTGGCTGAGCCAGAGCATTCCCGACGTGGCTAATCCACTCACAATACTGGCTAGCCCAATCCCTAGAATTGGCCCGCCCATCGCTCGCCAAGGCAAGCCCTTTAAGCGGCGATTCAAAATCCACAGCAGCGCTAGCAGCGAAACTAAATTGACCCCAACAGTCGCCATCGCTAGCCCTGCCGCTCCAAATGCCTTCGTAAACGAAAAACAAAAAACCAAGTTAAAGACCAAGCCCCAGAGGGTGATTTTGAGCGGAGTATTGCCGTCTTCTAGCCCATAAAATACTCTGACCAGGACATCTCTAGCTAAATAGAAAAACATCCCAACCGCGTACACCAGCAGCAAAGAAGACACCAAGGAAGAAGCGGCCAGGTCAAAGGCTCGTCGTTCATAAACAATCCGCACCGTTGGCAAGGCCAGAGCAGCCATCAGTGCACCCAAAGGCATCATGGTCAGGGCAGTTAGGATTAGGCTTTGGCGAATCCGCTGCTTCAATTCTGGCCAATCGGCTGGGGCCGCCAGCCGCGAAAAAATTGGCATGTAGGGAACCAGGATCACATTCGAGATAATTCCCAAAGGGGTGAGAAACAGCAGTTGAGCATAACCCAAAGCTGAGGCGGCTCCGACTGGCAATTGAGAGGCAAAAAACAGGCTGATATAAACGCTAAACAGCAGCATCCCCGACGACAGCGTGGCTGGCCCCATCAGCCGACCGAGTTCTCTCACCTCTGGGCGGTTAAAGTCAAACCGGAGGCGCAGCTTTCCCATGCCTGATTTCCACTGGGCAGGCACTTGGGCTAACCACTGCAACACACCGCCGGCCAAGGTTCCCCAAGCCAGAACAACCGGGCCAAAGGTATCCGAGAAAAACCAAATGCCAATAATTACCGTCAGGCTAGAAAGCAGGGGGCTAATTGAGGGTAGCCAATATTGGTCAGCCGCATTCAGGGTGCCAAAGCCAATCCCAATCAGTCCTGACAGCATCGCCAAGGGAGCCATAATCTGAAATTGCTCTGTGGCGATCGCCTGCACCTCTGCACTCGCACCGGGGGCAATCAGCTTAATCAACGGGGCGGCAAAAATGATCAGCAACGCCGTCAAAATTAGCAGCAGCCCACTGACCAAGGTTGTGACTGTTTCAACCAGCGGAGCCGCTTCCTCTTTGGGACGTTTGAGGACAACGCTGATAATTGAGCTATGGAAGGGGCCGTTAATCCCGCCCAGCAAAACAAACAGAAAACCCGGAATCACGTAGGCGAAACTGTAGGCATCAACGGCAGCCCCCACCCCAAATTCGGAGGCGATCGCCTGCTGTCTGACCAACCCTGCCAATTTACTGATCAGAGTAGCAATCGCAACGATGGTGGCAATGTTGGTCAGCGATCGGACAGGTTTTTTAGTTTCAATCACACGGGCCACGCGAAAGGTAAGCTTTCCTATTTAAACCTGAATGGGTAATCCTATGCGCTGATTATGCTCAGGAAATTGATCATGGTTGGCAGATCAAGCAGATCAATCAGTTAGGATCGTGGATCAAATAAGATCCAGAATCTCGTGGTAGCCTGAGCGTTCCTCCCTTCCGTGTTTAGATGAATCCCTACCCCTCCGATATTGAGCAGCAAATGCTACGGCTCTACAAGTCATTGAACCGTTGCTCACCAAGCATCACTATCGCAAGCGCAAAGCCCAGAAACGCCTTTCTACAGGAGAAACCGCCCAGCGCAACGAGCCGTTTGACAATATCGGGAAGCTTAGAAAAACCTATCAAGACTCAGACAATCCGATCTTGAGCAGGGACACTCAAAAAAAGAGTTGATGGGTCTAATTTATCGAGAGGGTCGTTTGTATACTCAGCAGGAGATTGAGGTTTTTGACCACGATTGGCCCTCTCTGGCAAACGGGGTCGCCATTCCCCACGGATTGTACGACCTGAAGCGGAATATTGGCTATGTCCAGATTGGCATCAGCCATGATACGGGAGAGTTTGCTTGTGATTCAATTCGCTACTGGTGGAATCATTATGGCTCTATTGAATATCCGAAGGCCAGTTCTATCTTGATCCTCTGTGATGGAGGGGGTTCTAACAGTTCGCGGCACTATTTGTTTAAGCAAGATTTACAGACATTGGTCAATGAGTTGGGTATTGAGATTCGCATTGCTCACTATCCGCCGGATAGCTCGAAATACAATCCCCTTGAGCATCGGCTCTTTCCTCATCTGACACGGGTTTGTGAAGGTGTTATTTTTGAGTCGGTAGAGACCGTCAAAGATTTGATGGGTAAAGCCAAAACTAAAACGGGTCTGAATGTCTTGGCTACGGTATTAGATAAGGCGTACCAAACGGGGCGAAAAGTCACCCAGGAGTTTAAGGAATCGATGGAAATCGTTTTTGATGCTTACCTGCCAAAGTGGAATTACACGGCTAAGCCGCAGATAGCTTAATTCTGGATCTTATTTAATCCACGATGCTACGTGGGGTGCTATGTAGAGGCCGCAACCAAGGGCAGCAGATGTATAGTTTAGATGAAGGATTGATTGCGATCAGCCAAGGGCTTACCTTTTTGGGTATCGCACAATCCCTGAGAGTAAGCTGTATGCTAATGCACAAGGAGTTTTATGAAAAAGGTGACATTAACGGAATTGAGTAACAATATTGAGTGCCTACTAGACGAGGTAATACGGACAGGTATTCCAATAGAAATTAATAAAAACGGTAAGCTATTAAAAATTGTTCCTGCTGACGAAAGAGATAAGCTTAAAAACTTGACTTTTAAGTCAGATGTAATTCAAGGAAATCCCGACGATCTAGTTAATATTAGTTGGGAGGAGGAGGTTGGTATTGATTTACCTTGATACTCATGTTGTGGTGTGGCTCTATGCTGGGTTAACCAATAAATTAAGTGAGCTAGCAAAAGGTTTGATTAATAACAATGAAGTTGGCATATCATCAATTGTGCGATTAGAGTTGCAGTATTTGTACGAAATCAAACGCATTACACACCAACCAGATACAATTATTGCTGAACTATCTGAGCAGATTGATTTACAGATATGCAATAGAAGCTTTAATCAAATTATCAGTACTTCTTTGACAATTAATTGGACTCGCGATCCTTTTGACCGAATTATTACAGCAAATTCTCAGATGGGTAACAATATACTACTGAGCAAAGATGAAAATATCCTAAACAACTATACTCATGCCAAATGGTAGGACTTCAATAATGTTGACCCTTCACGCTACGAATGTAATCTTAGCGATCGCTGCTTTGAGCAAGTTTCACTACAAGCAGAGAAACCAGAGTACCTACAAGGGCGATCGCTAATATTCTTCAACGCGCGATCGCCCCTGCAAAAATCGTGCCACAAGAACAGCGATCGCGAGTCATAAGTTCCCAGACTGATAGATTAGACCTCTTGCATAAATCTCGGAAAGCCCGCTAAATCCACGCCACTTGCTGCAAGTCGGCATAGCCGCCCATCACAATGGCTCCCCAATTCTGGGGGACTTCAGAGCTAGTTCTGTATCCGGTTTCCCCCAAAGTTGGGGGGCTAGGGGGGCGAAAGATCATTGATGCAAGAGGTCTATTGATGCGTCAGTTGGGTTGAAGCATGAAACCTAACATGCATAGGCTTTTGCAAACACCGCAACCTGTTGGTAAAGCGAATCGAGTAGAGGAAATGGGGGTTGAAGGGTTGTTGTGGCTAAAATGAGTGCTGAACACTTTTTTCTATCTTATCCAACGTCCTTAGCACTTCTTCCAACCATCCAGTCATTACCTCATCTATCCCATTTCATTTCTCTATCATTGCCTTAAAACTCCCAACTGATAGAACCAATGATAGTCAGTGGTAATCCTCTATTAACACCAAGTCGATCAAAACCAGGAGAACTAACATAGTCAATATCGAAGAGATTGCGAATATTTACCGCTGCATTAAATCCTCCTCGACGGTAGTATATCGCTGCATCAGTCCGTAGGTAATCTCCTATTTGAAATGAATTTGCCAGATTACCCTGTCGCTGACCAACATAGAATAGTCCTAATCCAATCCCTAGCCCTCGTAAATCCCCTCTTTGAATTTCGTAAGTTGTCCAGAGGCTTGCTTGATTTTGCGGTACGCCTGTAAGGCGATTCCCAACTGTACTAGGTATAGAATTGTCAGCAGTTACTTGTGCGTCTGTGAGCGCATAGGAAGCGATAATCTTCCAACCAGGTAAAATTTCACCTGCCATATCTAGCTCAATGCCTCGACTCCGTTGTTCCCCAACTTGTACGCTAAAACCCTGCTGCGCCAAGATAGGATCAGGATCGGGAGTTAGCACATTCGTCTTTGTAAGATGATAAGCAGCTAAAGTTGTTGAAAGCTTGCCGTCAAGAAAATCCGCTTTAACTCCAACTTCATATTGAGTTCCCCTAGTGGGTTCAAATGGGTCGTCATCTGGATTACGCCCTACTGTTGGACGAAAAGACTGGCTATAGCTAGCGTAGAGTGAAACAGTTTGGCTGGGTTGGTAGACCAAGCCAATTCGGGGGCTAAAGGCTCCGTCATTTTGAGTTGGAATATCACTACCAATTAGTCCAGATTCAGTCGATGTCCAATCATATCGACCCCCAATCAGCATCTTTAAATTATTGCTAAACGCAATCTGATCTTGAAGATAAATTCCATAAAACCGTCTTCTATCTATGTAAAACTCATTTGGAGCCGGGAAAAAGGGTCTTGGAACATCATAATTTGGGTTAAAAATATCTAAAGCGGGCAAATTGCCATTTGGAGTATAGAAAAATCCTGCATTACTTTCAAAACTGTTGAAGTCAAATCCCGCTACAAGTTGATGGGAAATTGAGCCAGTCTTAAACTTGCCAACTAAATCGATTTGTCCAAAGTAGCCACTGTGTGTATCATTAGCTACACTAAGTTGATGCCCTACTAAAAAGAGATCGTCCAGTACACCCGCAGGAGCATTTTCTCTTCGGCGGTAGTCGCTGAACCTTGCAGCTAGATGATGACGAATTTGCCACTCCTCATTAAACTCATGATTTAGCGTGTAGCCCACTTGATGACTTTCAACATCGATTGCCGAGAAGTAGGCAGGATAGAGATTTTTGGGTGGCAGACGACCATCACTAAGCAACGGAACCGGGTAGGGACTACGATCTGCGTAATACCGGCCATACTCATAGTAAAGATTTAAGTTTGTCCGATCTCCTAATCTAAAGGTGAGCGAGGGAGCAATACTTGTTGTTTCTGCTCTGGTAGTATCTTGAAAATCCCCTCCACCTCGATAGGCAGCAATTATGCGATAAAGTACGCTTTTATCTGTATTCAAGGGTCCCGAAAAATCAATGCTAGGTTGATACTGCCCAAAGCTCGCTGCTTCAAATCCTATTTTGTAGTAAGGTTGAGCCAAAGGTTGACGAGTAACCAGGTTAATGACCCCACCTGGCTCGACGGCTCCAAACAAAACGGAGGCTGGTCCTTTGAGGACTTCCACCTGCTCAATTGTTCCAATCAGAGATAACTGGCCGCCACCTTCGTCGCGGAAACCATTTCGCAAATTGGATGTAAAGTCTTGCTGAAATCCTCGAATAGACCTACCAGTATATACAGGTGTAGAACCAGCAAGATATGAAATAGTTTCAACTACGCCGCTAACAGTCTCTACTGCCTCACCCACCGTTCTCACATTGCGATCGCGGATTACCTGCTGGGGCACAATCTGAATTGAAGCTGGAATATCTCGAATCGGTGTATCAGTTTTGGTGGCAATGCTAGTATCAGGAACAAAATAACGTCCTTCTCCTTCCCCTGTTACTACCAGTTCTTCCTCAGCGGCTTCATCTTCCGGGTTGAGGCTGTAGGCAAAGCCTCCTGTTTTTATCGTCACTTCAGTTGTCGGTAGCGCTGCTTTGCCCACCACGCTAACGCGAACACTGCTATCTTGCTGGACGACTTGCACCGTCGCAATATCTGCCGTCGGGTTCTCAGACTGAAACGCCTGACCTTCTGGTAATGCCAGCACAGCATTCGGAATCTCGGCAATTAGGCTATTTCCCTCAGCCCGAAACTTGGTTGCATCTACCTGGAGCGTTTTACCCTCTGCTGTTTCTAGCGTAATCTCTAAGCCAGCTTCGCTGCGATCTAGTTTGATGTTGGTTATCTGGACGGTGGCAGCTTCCATCTGGGCCAGCCAGTCTTTGACGGTGGTGGCAGACTGGGGCAAATCGTCCACCCGCAGAATGCTAGTTTCTGGGTTTAGCGGCAAACCGGCCGCAGCAGCTTCTGCCGACAGCGCTAACAATAAACCCGCGATCGCCATCTGTGCAGGCTTGAGCCACCCGCACCCATGCAGCTTCGACATTTTCCTCACACCTTTGCGACGCTTAATCGCGCTTCTTAAAAATTACTTTCAATTAATACCAAAGGGGCGATCGCAACGCAAAGAAAATGAACGCTAGCGGGAACTTTTTTTGAACGTTAGCGGGAACTTTTGTTGCTGATAGTCTTTGGGATTTAGACCAAACCGCTGCTTAAACGCCGTGGCAAAGTAGCTACGGCTGGCAAACCCGACCCGCTCTGCCACCTCCATCACCTTAAAATCGCCTGTATCCAGCAGTTGGCGGGCTTGCTCTAGGCGATAGTCATGCAAATACTCAAACACGGGTTGACCAAACACCTGCCGGAATCCCCGCTTCAGGGTGTATTCATTCAGGTTTACCTGCTGAGCCAAACCCATCAGCGAGGGGGGATTGACCAGATTTTGCAGCAGTAGCGTTCTAGCATGATGAATTCGTTCTAGGGTGCCTGGTTTTAGGGGTTGCTGATCCGGCAGGCTGCCCAACTGAACTGCCCGCTCCTGTTCCAGCACCAAACTTACGACTTCTAGGGACTTAGCCTCCAGATACATCCGCTTTTGAATGCCCCGATGCGGGCAGCGCAAAATTTGCCCCAGCACATGCCCCATCATCGGGGTGAGGGCTGCGACGCGGGTATAGTGTTCTTGATCCAGTGGGCGCACCAATTGCCGCAGTTCTGGGGTTAACTGCCCGGCTGGGTCGCCAGCAAAGGAACCCAATATCTTGGGGTCGAGTGCGATGTTTACTTCCAGGGCCCGTTGGGTTGGGCAGTCAGTTTTTCCTTGAGTGGCATACCCGCTGCCGTAGAGGGCAAATTCCTGATCGCCCACTGTCGTATGCTGATCTTCGTGGTGCCCAAACAAGTGAAAGTGGTAACACACCCAACTGGGCTGATCAGACCAGATTACAATCTGGCGAGCGCTTAGCTGAGCGTTGAAGATCTCCATTTCTAACCCTTCCCGGAGCTGAATCCAGCGAATCCAGCCCTGTCCTAACTCAGTGGGGTAATCATAGGTCACATCCAGGGGGTCGAGGGGGTCGGCTTGGGCTGTCGCTTCAACGGCTTGCCAGAGGTCTGTATAAGCTTGCTCAGAAAGGGTGATGGTCATGGGGATGTTAGGCATTACTTTATTGAGATATTTCTCATAAAGTTTTGAGGGATGGGCGATCGCTGCTGTCTTTGCCAACTTTGATCGGTAAAACTTAATTTGGAGCGCCAATCAGATTAAAGGCCGCCCAGTCGATCGGGTCGGGAAAGCGCTGCTTGGTGGTCAGCATGGCTTGGCGGAGGGCTTGGGCTTTGGTTAGTTTACGGTCATGCCAGTTGCGATAAAACTCTGTCATCAGGAGACTGGTGGATTGATCATTGACCGACCACAGGGAGACAACAACGCTGGGCACCCCGGCTAGGAACAGCGATCGCGATAGCCCAATCACCCCATCACCCGTAATTTTGCCCCGCCCCGTATCGCAGGCGCTGAGTACGACTAAATTTGCGCGTAGCTTTAGGTCAAGGATTTCGCTAGAGGTGAGGAGTCCATCGGCTTCGGTTTTGCCGGCCAGGACAATCGCCCCTGGCACCTCGCCACTGAAAGAGTTCATTAAACCGTGGGTGGCGAGGTGAATCAGGTTAGAGGTCTGCATCTGCTTCATTACAACGGGTTTGGTGGGCTGATCTCTGACTAACGCTTTAGTCGAGAACAGTTGCGCAATTTGTTTGGCTTCTGTTTCGGCTGCTGGTAAGGGAGGTAGTTTTTTACCTTCAATGAATGGCATTGTCGGGTTGCCGACCACCAAAACGTTGGGTTTTAGAGGCAATTGCTGGCGGATGGGTTCAGATTGGATTGCCTGTAATGCAAGCGCAATCGACAGTGTGTGATGCTCAATCAGCGGTTTAGCCTGGGTATCTTCTAAAGCAGCAAACGGCACCAGAAACAATGCACCTTGGGGGACAAAAATCACCGTTTGATCGGGATTTTGGGGCAGGTAAGTCTGAATTGGAGCAATAGACCTCTTGCGAAAGTATTTGTATTAAGGAGAAAGTAGGTCAAAGGAGGATTTGTTCATGACCTACAACGATGTTAAAGACCTCAACCCCGCAGCATTTAAGCGGCTGTGTGGGGTGCGACCCGA
>JAHHGS010000015.1 GCA_019359715.1 Aphanocapsa sp. GSE-SYN-MK-11-07L
ATGGGGGTGCCGAACTTGGTGAGAATTACCTGCCGAAGTTAATTGAGAATTGGGTGCCGAACTTACTGTGATTAGGGTGCCGAAGTTGGGTGAGAATCACCTGCCGAAGTTTGCGTCATTTTGCAATCTTTGCTTTCAATGTGATCCAGAGTCAGATTCAAAGCAAATTCAGATCGCATTTTAGTTGTTGCTTGCCTGAGTACAGGATGGCGAATTCCGACACTGAAGACCTGCACGTTGCTGTTAATATCAAGAATTTCAAAGGGCTGCTCCAGGATTGCATTCCTGCCGTAGAGGTAGGCAAAACGGAGGGTTGTATTCTGCCGGGTGATTGGGAGGGTGTAATTTGCAGCCGCCAGATGACTGCCGTTGGTATTGATGTAAGTCAGGTTTAGTTTGTCTCCAAGCGCTAATGGGTTGAGGGCAGTAAACTCCACTCCACGTTCAATTGTGCCCACGCCAGGATTACGGTAATTATCGACAAACACTCCAACTTGATAGGGTTGAGCAGGCTTTACTTTAAGGTTGAGTTCAGCCGTGTTGATCAAGTCGGCTGGTTCTAGCTTGCCTGAAATTTCTCCGATAACGGGGTCGTCTTGTAAATACAGCAAGTTTTTGGAGAGTCGATTAAAGTTAAAGGCTCCCGGTTGAACTAAGCGATCTTTAAGGTACTTACTGAGCTTTTTTGACCCACTAACACTAATATTTACCAGCTTGCCTTCGATCACTCGGATAAATAGATTTGCTCCTTCTAAATTCAATGCGGGGTTGTCTGCTATCAAAATCCCCGCTCCAGAGTTGATGTACCCCTTACTGGCATAGTGGTCTGCAATCTTGTTGCGAAGTTCCACTAACTCAGCGGTTGAGAGCTTCCGGTTTAAATACCCTGTCAAAAGTGCTGCTAATTCGCTGCTTGAAAAAACAGTATTGTCAATAAACGAGAATTGATTGACGACTAAACTGGGCACTTCAATCTCTGGCAAGGGTGGCTGAAGGGTGGGTTGCTCGATTGGCGGTGGCTTTGGCTCAAGCGGCTGTGGAATAGAAGGTGCTTGAGGTGGTCGAATGGGTGGAATAGGAACTATCTGCGACAAGCCTGACTGAGTGGAAATTCCAAGCCAGAGTGAACATAGAACCAATGGTCTACCAATAAGAACCAATTTATTCATCCGCAGGCAGGCAGGGTGTACCAAAAATCGAGGACGAAGGACTGGAGGTTTCGACAACAGCGATCGCTCTCGCCGTACCGTCCCCATTGGGTATCCAGCCCTGCACTTCGATCAGAGGCCGCCTTCTCCCTTGTCCATCTAAAAACATTGGGATATTGTTGGCTCGTGCGATCGCTTCCAACTGATCATCAGTTTTGTCGAGATCGGATGCAGTGATAACGCTCAGATTGGTGCCCCGTTGACCAATACAAGTCAAGGGTAGTTTGGCAATGTTTAACTTAAATCCCAGCTCAGGCTGAGTTAGTAAGTTGATATCAGGGGTATTAATCTCCACAATGCCATTGAACTGAGAACCGAGCTGAGAGGTTGCAGTGATTTGACTATCTGGAGAAGAAAATAATCCCGTTGTAGTAATCAAGATTCTCCCTCCAATACTTTGTTCAGCATTAGCGCTAATATTACTACCTTCAACCAAAGCCAGGACTGGAGAATTGATCGTAATGTTCCCTCCCTGTCCTTGACCCTTGGCAGAGGCAGTAATACTACTCTGGTTCTTCAGCAAGAGTAGAGAAGTTGCATCAATGTTGATATTTCCACCGTCTCCACTTGCTGTTGCAGCCGTCAAATTTCCATTGTTTAGAGTAATAGAGTTAGCTGAAATCGCTAGATTGCCTGTTGACCCAGTACCATCATTTCTCACAGATAGTTGACCACCATTTGTTATAGAAATTTGAGGTGCAGTTACGGAAACATTTCCTGAATTACCTGAAGGAGAAGGTGGTAAGTTCAATAAGTCTTGGAGTTCCGTACTTACTTGGTTTCCAGAAGCAATAATCAAACTGTCTTTACCAATCACATCAATAGATTTATTCACTGAGATTGTTACATTGCCGCTTGCACCGGAGGCCCCTGTAGAACTATCAATTCTTGCTCCATTGATTATTTGCAGACTGTCGGAGTTGATTACTACATTGCCAGCCGGGCCGCCTGAGAAGGTTGCAGCACTGATTGATGTTGGGAAATCATTTTCCTGTAATGTTCCTTTAAGTTCAATAACGTTTGCTTGGACATTAACGTTTCCAGAACCTTCAGGTGCCAAAGTCGATGAGGGGGCGAAACTTCCTGCTAGGATGCTCCCACCATTATCCATCAATAGTTTGTCTGTCGTTAATCCAATATCGCCTCCTCGACCACTACCTAAAGTAAAGGAGCCAATCAATCCCCCTGAAACTTTCAAAAATTCAGAATCAATTAAATCAATGCGACCAGCCGAACCTGATCCATAAGTAGCAGTATAAATTTGACCTGAATTTTCTAAAATAAGCTGGGGGGCTAAGACTTTTATGTTTCCTCCATCACTTAATCCAATTGTCTCACTCCACAAACCACTACTGATACTTCTTGATGGAGTTGAGCCTTCAATGAATAAGGAGTGTTTAGCATCTATGTTAATTGCCCCTGATTCCCCTGAGCTTTGAATCAATAAAAGCGATCCATCCCGAAGAGATATATGATTGCCTACGACTCGAATTGAACTTAACCCTGATCCACTTGCATCAACTAAAGAAGCACTAGTTAAGGAAATGTTTCCGAACCTGGATACTCGGTCATAGTCAAAAGTTAACCCTTGAGTTGAAGACTTAAATCCCACTTGTCCCTGCTGTACTCCACTTATTTCAATACTTCCAGCATTTGCGGAGGCAATGCCACCCTTAAAAAACACGTCTCCACCAATAAGAGCAAGTGTATTCTTTGGCTTAACCTGAAGCCCCTGATTATTGGAGTTTCGGATAATAGGAAGATAATTGAACGCAAGAATATTATTGCCCTCCCCGACCACAGTAATGGGATTGGGATTTCCTGAGAATCTTAGTCCTATAGGAATACTGTTGCTTAATAAATCATTAGTTTTACCCGGATTTGCAACAAAATATGTCCCATCTGCAAATTCTATTCGCTGCGCTGTAGTTGCGATAAATGAACCTCCAACATTAAGTTGAGCTTTCGGCCCGAAAGAAATGCCATTCGGATTTAGAAGAAAGAAGTTTGCGCTCCCGTTGGTGGTTAAGGAGCCGAAAATACTGGAACTAGAGGCTCCTGAAACTCGCACAATAATATTTTGAATTAAATTTGAGTTATTGAAGTAAGCGTTTTGCTCTGTCAGAACAGAGAAATTGCTAAAACTATGAAATAGGTTAGCACCTCTATTTGTTCCACCATTAATTGTGATTTGGGTTGGGTTCGGCAAAGACAGATCTGGCTGAATTTGTGCTTTAACTCCCGCTGAATGTAAGATGATTGAGAAAAGAAGTCCACTGGATAATAGTTTTATGATAATTTTCATTCTTCGCAAAGTCTTTTGATATTCCATCATTTATAATAGAGAGACTTAAGCTTAATTTCAATTAAAAATTCTGATTTTAAATTTTCGTGTTCGATTTGATTTTACCTGTACGCTTATTTGTGTTAATTTAGGTACTAAATTTATGAGAATCTTCATTTCTTCTCATGAACTCCTATTTGCTTGATAAATCTTTAGCAAAAAGTCTTCAAGTTTTGCAATAATTTCCATTAGTTGATTTTCGTTAAGGACTCATGAAATCAAAGAAGCCGAACGATTTAAGTCTATATGACAAAAATGCTTCTAGTTGGTGGAATCCAGAAGCAAAGTTTTATGCACTTAACTATTTAAATCCTTTACGCTTTAAGTTTTTCGATCAGCACATTGAGCATTGGAAGACTTTAAATGTATTGGATGTTGGTTGTGGTGGTGGATTCACATGTGAATATCTTGCTGCAAGGGGGGCTAATGTTTTTGGAATTGATCAGTCGGCTGAATGTATTGCTGTAGCCTCAAATCACTCTAAAACTTCTGATTTTCATATTGAATATAAACTAGGTTACTCTGAGAGCTTGCCTTACCCAGACAGTTTTTTTGATGTAGTTGTGTGCGTTGATGTTCTAGAGCATGTTGCAAGTCTTGAAAAAAGTCTATTGCAAATACAAAGAGTTCTAAAGTCTGGGGGTTTCTTTTTCTTTGACACCATAAACAAGACAATTAAGTCTCGTGTTATCATGATTTGGCTATTAGAAATGATTCTAAAGGAAATTCCCTGCGGAATCCATGATTGGAATAAGTTTATTTCTCCAAGTCATCTAGAAAGTTTATTAGTTGATAATAACTTTTCTAATATAGAGATTTCTGGATTTCATGTGTTAGGTACAACATTATGGGAACATTTTTTAGCTTATAGACAATACAAAAAGTCTGGTGATTTTTCCGTAAAGTTTGATGCCGATACTTCTTTGATGTATATTGGCGCAGCAAAAAAAATCTAAGACATCCTTATGCCAAAAATTTGGATACTTAAGTAGATAATGCTGAAATTTGACGCTAGCAAGTCGAGTTATGTGTGAATCGCCAACTCGATGGAGTCAATTCTGGAATAAACTCAATCAATACAGCTTCCCTGTTGCTCTTTAGTGATATCAAGTATATGTCAAACCCTTACGATGAAACTGAGACTGCTTGAAGTTGTTTTTCAATTGCATCACATGCCAACTCAACCCCATTCTCTTTTTGAATGATACGTCCGATGTCTGCTGCGCTGGTTGCATAGCTAGGGTTCTCAAATAATTCACGTAGCTGTCGGACGACTCGGACTGCTGAATACTGTTTACGGGGAATTGTCCGCGACACTCCCAAGCGTTCAACTCTGGCAGCATTATCTGGCTGATCATGACTGTAGGGCATCACTAGGGTAGGACGACCTGCCCTTAGTGCCTGTGCGGTTGTCCCAATCCCGCCTTGATGCACGATCGCAAAGGCACGCGGAAAAATTTGAGAGTAGGGTGCATAGGATGCAGCAATGATACTTTCTGGAAGATTTTGGGGAAGGGCATTCTTGCCCACCAGCAATACAGCACGACAGCCTAAGTGCTTTGCAGCTTCCACGCTTTCCTCGTAAAACCGCCCAGGAGTCATGACTGCGGCCGAACCCAATGTAAAAACAATCGGAGGTTCACCTGCCTCTAAAAACTGCAATAGTTTAGGAGTAAGTTTCGCTTCTTCCTCGCTGCCATCGTAGAATGCAAACCCTGTCTGCACTGTATTGATTGCCCAATCTGGTTGAGGCTTAGCAAATGCCGACGAGAACAGTGCTAACACAAGATAAGGTGAATGCTTATCGTCAATCAAGGGATTGCCCGCAAGGGGCGGTAAGCCAAGCTCAGAACGAAATTGGTAGATCGGTTGTGCCCAAGACTGACTCACCCACTTAGCAAACTGGACTAATCCTCGATTGAATCCAGGGCCTAACACGCGCAACTTTGCTAGGACGGGATATTCAGCACGGACTGGCGGATCGTAAGCTGAGAAAAATGAAGTGGGTTGTAATATGCTCAACGCCCACGGGATTTTCAACGTCTCAGCCACCAGTCGGGCAGCGTAGACCAGTTCGCCTGCAAGGATAAAATCTGCATCTTTGACAGTTTCTACCAGATCGGTATATGTTTCGCGTAATCTCGCGCTGACCCAATGAATGACATATTTCGATCCCGTTCGTAAATCCATCATTCTCGCCGCTTCTTGAGAATCATTGAGAGGATAGTCTGGACGCAGCCGATGAAACTCGAAGCCCAGGGATTCAACTTGAGCCTGATATTCTTGGTGTGTTGCGAAGACAACATCATGTCCGCGTTTTCGCAGTTCAAGGGCAATCACAATCTTGGGGTGCAAATCACCTAGACTTCCAATTGTGGTGACAACAATTCGACTCATGGTTTTGCCTCTCGGTCAGCACACTTTCCTTGAAAGAAGGCTCTATCTTAATCTTTTTGAGTTACCTCACTGACATAAACCAAAATTTTCTCCAAACTGCCAAATGATAAACCTCAAAAAGTTAATTGTCTAAATTTAGAGTAATTTCCCAGAAGTGGTTGTAACTATCAGACCTCCAGCCACATAGAATCCTCCCCGCTGCTCCAATTTCATCCCATCGAGCATTGCCGCCAACCACACCTGCATGATCACCAATCCCGTGTCTTGGTGAATCTGCAACTGCTGCGCAAACGTTAGCCCCTGCTGCTGCATCCAACCCGTGCTCTCTCTGGCCCACTCCCCCACATTTTCATCGTGAGCTAGCTCAGCGATCGCAGCCTGTTCAGCAACCAAAGACTCCAGCTCAGTCAGCACCTCTTCTTTTTCCCTATACTGGGCTTCTGATCCTTGCTCTGACTCTGGCTTGTCTGATGCAGACCGCGGATAAAGCTCTGGCTCTGCTACCAGGTCACTCAAAGCGAATCTTTCCACCTGTGCCAATTTTAACTTTGAGAGTTATGGTGGTTTGCATGAGCGTCACCGTGCTAACTCAGATTATTGTGGCACTTCCGGGAGCGATCGCTTGAAACATACTATGAACAACCCTTGATCCTGATAAAGTAGCGCTTCGCTGGGCGATCGTGATTGGAAATTTGCACTGATGATCTCCCAAATTACTAACAATGTAAGTACAATTGTAAATACTGTATTCTCTATTAGCTGATCTCATGGCTGGATTACTGTCAAATCAGGGTTCTGAATCTCCGGTTTATAATGGTCGCAAAACGAAGACTGGCAATTCGGACGCGCTCCGATTTGAGCAGGCCTTGTTTAAGAGCCATCCTGAGTTTTCAGATCGTGTGGTTGCTCAGGTGATTGCCCCTGGCTGTATGTTGGTGATCGCTGAATCCGCTGATGAAGTCTCGCTTATTGATGAAGACGATCCGGTTATCAGTGCATTTCTTTCCTTCATTGCTAAGGATATGCCGCAACATATTGCGGCTTTGGAGCTTGAGCTATTTGATCGTATGGATGGGTTGGTCGGTCAGATTGAAGTTGATCCAAATGACGATCTTGGAGAAGAATCGTTGCTGTAATGGAGGCTAAAAGTTGGAAACTTTATGGTCACAGGTTATTTGTAGACCAACTTAACAAGCTTTTGGACGAGGTTAATGAGCTTCGGGGAAGTGACCCGACGGGTTACGAGTCCCACCCGAAGGCTAAGTTTCTAGCCACGATAAATCGGTTGATTCGCCAGACGATACCAGCAGATCCAACTGCACCAGAATTTAGACAGGGTAATACATTAGGCAAAGCCAATAAACATTGGTTCCGAGCTAAGTTTCATGGGCGGTATCGGCTATTTTTCCGATTTTCTACTCAGCATCGAATCATTGTCTATGCTTGGCTAAATGACGAAAAGACCCTTCGCAAAGCAGGAGCCAAGACAGATCCCTACATTATCTTTCAAACCATGTTGAAGAGTGGCAACCCACCACAGAATTTTGACCAACTGCTCAATAGTTCCGTTTCTCTAGATTAGAGAGCAGACAAATGACCACTCTACGTTTCCCTCCACAGGCGATCGCTCTAGCCAAAACCCTCACCCTTCAGGTCACGCTCTGGCAGCGCCCCCAAGTGCAGGGGATTACAATCGATGGCCCCGACTCCCGTGATCTAGATGATGCCATTTGGATTGAGTCCACAGCCACAGGTGCAATCCTCTCAGTGCATATTGCTGATGTCTCAGAAATTGTCACCCCCAACAGCGTTTTTGATAAAGTGGCGATCGCCCGTACACAAACGCGGTATTTCAAAACGGGCAATGCCCCGATGCTACCAAGGGCATTGTCGGAAGATAAGCTGAGCTTGCTAGAGTATCAAGATCGCCCGACCCTAACTGTGAGAGTCACACTTGACCAAAAGGCTCAAATCAAGAATACCGAAATTTTTGAGTCCTGGTTGAGGAGTAGCAAGCGCTTTACCTACCAAGAAGCGGAAGCTGCCCATACTGATTCAATTTTTGGCGAGATGCTAAGCCATGCTCAATCATGGGCTGAGCGACTGTACCAGCAGCGATTAGCCGATGGCGCGATCGGCGGCAGGATCACTCAATTTGGCGGTTGGCTGAATGAAGAAGGCAATCTTGTCAGTGGGAAGCGCACGAACAGCCACCTTCTGATCCAAGAGTTTATGATTCTGGCCAATCGAGCCGCTGCTCACTGGTTGGCTGAGCAAGATACACCTGCGCTTTACCGGAACCATACTGCAAGGGCGATTGCCCCCGACCGGGAGTTAATGTATCAGACCTTATTGAGCTTGGGTTCAGTCTCTGCGATCCGTCAGCGCTTGCAGGGTTGGCTGAACCGCGCTGATTATGGACCGACCTTGGTGGGTCATTTTGCCCTGAACCTCCCCGCTTATTGTCATTTCACATCACCGATCCGGCGATTAGCTGACCTAATCAACCATCGGATTGTCAAAGCGTCATTGCGAGGTGAGGCTTCGCCCTACACCAAGACTGAGCTAGAGCAGTTAGGGCAGCACATCGCTCAAGTCACCCTCGACATTGAGCAAGCGACATCCGACTACTACAAAGCGGAGCATCAAAAGCTCTACCAATCTAATCTGCAAGATGCTGATCAGCTTCAAGGTCTTGATGCAAAAGAGTTTAGTCGGGTCTTGAAGTATGGCATCGAGAATAAGGAGCTAGGAGCGATTGAGCTTGAGCTAACAACTCGGCTGGAATTTGGGAAATTGCCCGTCAAGGATCTCCACCTGCTGATTTTTGAAACTCAGAATCAATTGTTGAGAGAAAAGGTTTATGCCTACTTGGTTCAAAATATCTCGGATGCAACGGGGGTAATCGCGATCGCATCGGCACAGCAGTCAGACTGGGAAAGCTTTGACTATGTGGAGATGAGCCAGATTTCGCCTTTCGTCACTTGGTTAGAAGTCAGGGTGAATGGAGAAGTGCAGACAACAATTCAACCCGGCCAGCATCAAAGAAAGCAGTCTGCCCGACACTTGGCTTGTTTGATGTGGATTGAAGCCTATATCCAGGATGCGTTGGTGAGTCCTCTGCAACGGACGCAGACTGCCGTTGCAGCAGGAGTAGAGGGAACTCAAGAAGATAGCAAAGTGGAGCAATCTGCTTGTGAAATTGAGCAGAAAGAGATGATGCTGCCGCCCTTGACTGCAAAGCCCAAGCCGGTGCATCCGATTTTGACCAAGACGCTAAAAGATGGGCAGAACTTTATTAGCCTGCTAGGTGAATTGTGTCAGGGGCTTCGATGGGCAAGTCCAGAGTACAAATTTGTAGATGCAGATGATGGGTTTGTTTGCGAGTGCAAACTTGAGGCATTAAATGAGCAATTTGTGGGGGAAGGGATAGCTCCTCGAAAGCAATTGGCGAAGCATAGAGCAGCTAGGGCAGTGCTGGAGCAGCTTCAAGGCAAAATTGTAAGTAGTTTTTAGCTGTTCAAATTCTTGTTTATTATCTTTATCGTTGAGAGATTGAGTATTTCTCATGAACCATCTGTAGTGAAATTTATGAATGGTAGACTTCCTCGGAGGAGGAATTGATGAAAACATTAGCAATCGTGAGCCGTAAAGGGGGGGTAGGTAAGTCAACCCTGACCATGAATCTTGCGGCCGTATCAGATCACTCAGCAATCCTTGACACTGACCCACAAGCTAGTTGTGCTGATTGGTCGGATCGTCGTGGTTATTTGCAACCCCCAGTCATTACTGTTCCTGCTGGACGTGTACGTGTCGCTTTGCGTCAACAAAACTCCTCGTACTGCTTCATTGACACTCAACCCAGTGCTGAAGCCAGCCTTATTGAAATTGCCCAAGTCTCTGATCTTTGTATTATCGTCCTACGACCTGGACAACTTGAGCTTGACGCTTTGGGAGCTACTTTGGCAGCTATCAGAGCAGCCAATGCAAAAGCAGTTTTTTGCATTAATCAAGCTCATCCACAAGCAAATTTAAATGAGCTGATTGATGGATTGGAGCAGCATTATTCTGTTGGCCCTGTTCTGAGAAGCCGTGCAGATTACCCCGCTGCTGTGGCTGAGGGAAAAGCGGTAATTGAGTGGAATCCCTCTGGCAAAGCTGCTAGTGAGATTTTTGCATATTGGGATTGGCTCAAGGAGAAAGCTATCAATGACTAGAAGAAAACCGTCTATCAGTCTTGACCGTTTTAATGAACGTGCTTCCCTAGCCTATGTCCCAGATTCTAACGGAGTCGATCAAATAACAACTGCTTCATTTATGACTTTGGGGGATATCGGCAATCGCGTTGGGGGAGATGCTAGACCAACAAACCAAAAACACGTCAGCGCACTTGCTGAGTCAATTCTTGTTTTAGGACTCATAAGTCCATTAACCGTTGATCGTCACGGTAGATTGCTTGCTGGTGAACATCGTCGGTCAGCTCTGTCAAAGATCTCAACAGAGCAACCGAATCGTTTTTCAGAGCTTTTCCCATTGGGCATTCCCGTCAGAGTCATGGAGATTGATGCCTCTGTTGATAATGTTGATGCCCTACTAATTGAAGTTGAAGAAAATACTCAAAGAAAAAATTTCACTCCCTATGAAATTCGTGAAGCAGCCAAAAGACTGGAGAATGCTGGCTATGAGAGGCTTCGTGGCAGACCTCGTGCTGGTCAAAAATCGCTAAAGCGTGAATTGGCAAATGTTTTTAGACTAAGTGAAGACCGAATCCAGAAAATTCTAAATCAGCCTGATGAAAAAGGTAGGCGTACACCTACCTTTTCTCCTGAATCTGCAATTACAACTATTGAGGGGTGGTTGAAAGCTATTGAGATCAATAGCGACGATCGACTAGAAAAGGCTAAACGTCAGATGCAGACCTTAGCTAAGGAACTCAGCAGGCTTTGATATTTATTTCCTATAATATTTGATCTGCTGTACCCTCAACCTAATCACCACAGTCCTTTCCAGCCTCTTTTGTCCATGACTCTCGAACCCTCAGAATCACCACTCATCGACCAACTGATTGACCAGCGCGATCGCTATCAATCCTACCTTGACCACTGCAACCAGCAAGCCACCCATGCGCGACAACAACTGGTGCGTATCAATGCCCTGCTGCTTGATCAATTCTTGCCAACTCCAGATGCTTCTACGATCGCCCTTCCCGCCACCCTGCACGAATTCCCTGATCCCTCACCCTTAACCAGCGGCACCTCAGCGCCGGAAGTCGATCAGCTCTCCAAGCCAGCGCCGAAAGCCAACAGCAAGCCCTCGAAACCCGCGATCGCTCTCAACGCTAAGCCTCCAGCGGATAAAAAGCGACCGGGTTCTCCCCTCCAACTGCCGCTGCTCGCCCCCTACCGCAGCATGAGCAAAATAGCGGCTGTAGGGCAGGTATTACAAGCGCATCGCGGCAGCAGTGTCAAACCTGAAACCATCATTCAGTCCCTTTATGGTGAATTGAGTGCCGCCGATCAAAAAGCTGAACAAGGACGAATGAGAGCCACACTCAATCAAGGGGTGCGGAAAGGGTTATGGAGTAAGTCGAAAGGACGCGGCGGAGACTATGCCTTGGAGCAGCCAAAGCCATCCTCCAAAACTGCGGTAGAACAGCCGCCCTCCAAGGCAAAGCCATCGCGATCGGCTTTATCGCCCGGTAGGAAATCGCAAAAACCTCCCAAGCCGAAATCTCAACCTGCTACCGAGCAGGCGGTTGCAGAAACAGCGCCAGGCAGGGGCAAGGCTCGTGGTCAAAGCTTGATGGAGCAAGTGATTGATGTGATGCTTGCCCATCCGAGGGAAGCGATGACCTCTGAAGCGGTGGCGAAAGAGATCTTTGGATCATTACCTAGCCGGGAATGGGCAGCGATTAGAAAGCGGATCAGTGGGGTCTTTTCTCAAGGGGTGAAAGAGGGGAAGTGGGAGCGTGTTCCGAATGAGTCGGGAGCCTATATTTATCAGTAACCGGAAGCAGGGGAATGCAGCCCAGGGCGAGTTGGCGTTGAAACAATCTAGCGTTGAGTCGCCCTGTCCATTGCTAGTTACCATAAAGGAGCAGCTCCTGGCTGAAATGCCACTCCGAACAACACAATCTATTCATGGCAGACCTTTCAAATCGAACACTGAACGACCCTCCGAAGACTTCATTTTGGCTCCGTCGGTGGAGGGGGTTGCGGTTTATCTTCCGACCGTTGGAGACAATTGAAGCCCGGACTCAAGCCTATGGTGAGGATTACCGAGTCTCTTCGCCTGGCTATAAACCTGCTCTAGTCTATTTCAGCAGCCCTGAAGCGCTTGAAGCCATCTTCATGGCTAAACCAGAACAATTGAGCGTAGGTCAGGGCAATCAAATCCTCAAATTCCTCTTGGGCGAGCATGGAATTGTCCTGCTTGAAGGGGAAGCGCATCAGCGACAGCGACAGCTTTTGATGCCTCCTTTCCACGGCGATCGGATGCGATCTTATGCCCAAGTCATTCAGGACATCACCGAACAGGAAATCCGACAGTGGACGCTGGGCACCACATTTAAGGTGCGCCCAGTGATGCAGTCCATTTCCTTACAGGTCATCCTCAAAGCAGTGTTTGGTCTGGACAGCGGACAGCGTTATGAGCAGTTGCGGCGGTCGCTGTGTCAAATGCTCGATGGTTTTGGTTCGCCCATCGGAGCAATGTTTTTGTTCTATCCGTTTTTACAGCAGGACTGGGGAGCTTGGAGTCCGTGGGGACGGTTTTTACGGCAGCGGCAGCAAGTGGACGAATTGCTCTATGCCGAGATTCGCGATCGCCACCACTACTCCGATACCAGCCGAACGGATATTTTGGCATTGTTGATGGCCGCGCGGGACTCAGAAGGTCAACCGCTGAGCGATGTGGAATTGCGCGACGAATTAATCACGCTGCTGTTTGCGGGGCACGAAACAACAGCATCGGCGTTAGCCTGGGCACTGTATTGGATTATTGATTTACCAGAGGTTCGGACTAAACTTCTAGCAGAATTAGAGACGTTGAATACCGCAGAAGATCCTGATCCAGTGACAATCACTCGGCTACCTTACCTCAGCGCCGTTTGCCAGGAAACCCTCCGACTTTATCCCATTGCCATTAGCGCTTTTCCGCGTGTAGTAAAGGAGTCGATGCAGGTGGCAGGCTATGCTCTAGAACCGGGTACGGTGATCATGCCCTCAATTTATCTGGCGCATCATCGCCCAGCCATCTACCCTGAACCGAAGCAATTTAGACCAGAGCGGTTTTTAGAGCGACAATTTTCGCCGTATGAATATTTGCCCTTTGGGGGCGGCGATCGCCGCTGTATTGGGTCTGCCTTTGCGCTGTTTGAGATGAAATTGGTTTTATTCCAGCTTTTGTCAAAGTGCGATTTCTCCCTCGTCAATACCCAGCCCATTCGACCGATTCGTCGCGGCTTGACGGTGGCACCGTCCGATCAGCTCAAGATGAAAGTCACTGGCATTCGGAGAGGGGAGCTAAACTGACTGGTATTACAACGGCAGCTACCAAATCCCAGGAACCAGTTTCTTGACCCGACTTCGATAGGCACTGTAGTCAGGATATTTTTGCTCTAACCAGTGTTCCTCAAGCGTCGCTTTGCGGTCTAACAACCCAGCGATCGCCAACAATCCAAGAAAATGGGGCCAGCTCAGGGTAAACAGTACCCAGCCTAAAGTGGCAAAGATGATTCCGGTATACAGAGGATGTCGGACTAAGCCATAAACGCCAGTTGTGACCAGCTCTCCATCTTCACGCGGATAGGGCAGGGGCGTTAAGCTGCGGCCAAGATCCAGTAGTCCTTTGCCAATTAACACGAGAGCAATTATTCCAAAAATTCCAGCCGTTGCCACAATTCCAATTTTGACAGCGCGATCCAACAGGGTTTGCTCGACGACGGGTTGAATGGGCAGCAGTGCAAAAGCCATAAGGCTAATCGCCTGTGCCAGAAACCAATACTCGCCGCGTTCTCCTTTCTGCCAATTCGTCCAGCTCCAACCCCATTGTTCAAGAATGCTCATCGCTTTTTATCCCCTGGTTGTCTTCCTATCTTGACAAAGTTGATGGGGAAACCGTTTACTTCAGCCGTTGATCCAACAGCGTATATCGCTCTCTATCCCTGACTTGTCTGACTGCCAAGCCGATCGCCTTTTGGGAACCGACCAGGATCGCCAGCTTTCGGGCACGGGTTAGTCCGGTGTAGAGCAAGTTCCGACTCAGCATCATGTAATGCTGCATGAACATCGGCAGGATGACCACGGGATATTCGCTCCCCTGAGATTTATGGATCGTAACTGCCCAAGCTAGGGCGATCTCGTTCACGTCTGCCAAATCGTAGGTGACGCTGCGCTGGTCATAGCGAACCGTCGTTTCCTGCTCCTCAAGGTCGATTCCTTCAATCACCCCAAGGTCGCCGTTGAAGACCTCTCTGTTGTAATCATTGACCCGTTGGATCACCCGATCGCCCACTCTCAGCACCGACCCCCCACGCCCTAATTCCGCTTTACTGGGATGGGGCGGATTGACCAGTTCCTGCAAGACTTGGTTGAGGTTGCGAGTGCCAATCGCCCCGCGTGTCATGGGACAAAGAACCTGCACGTCCTGAGCAGGGTTGAATCCTAGCGACGGGATCAAAGACTCAATCAGGTCACGGATTGCTTGAACGCCGTGTTCGGGTTCTTCTGCCGTGAGCCAGAGACAATCGCTCTGGGGCTGGTCGGAGACTCGCTCCAAGTAGGGGAACTGCCCTTGGTTGATCCGATGGGCATTGCTGACGATTTGACTGGCTGCGGCCTGCCGAAACACTTCGGTTAACTTGACCACCGGAATTGACCCGGATGCGATCAGGTCGCCCAGGACATTTCCTGGCCCGACACTGGGAAGTTGATCGATATCTCCCACCAGCAACAGTTGAGCTTCCAGGGCGATCGCCTTTATCATTGAGTGACCCAAGAATAGATCCATCATCGAGGATTCATCGACCACGACGGCGTTTGCTGGGATAGGGTTCTCGATATCCCGCTTGAACTTCATGGTCTTGGGATCAAACTCCAGCAGGCGATGAACGGTCTTAGCTTCTTGTCCAGTCATCTCCCCTAGTCGTTGAGCCGCACGACCCGTCGGAGAGGCCAGGGCAATCTCTTTGCCCATTGCTTTCCAGAGCGCTACGATGGTTCGGGTCGTGAAGGTCTTGCCGGTTCCTGGGCCACCCGTCAAAATTAATATTCGTTGACTTGCGGCCATCTCCACCGCCTGACGCTGTTGCGCCGATAGTGGCAATCCTGCTGTTTCGACAAATCGCTCGATCCATCGCCGCACTCGCTCCAAATCGACCTCAACGGGGGTCAGCAGGAGTTGTCGCAACCGCTGGGAGAGTCGAACTTCGGCTTGGAAAAAGGAGGGGGCATAGTACAGGTTTTGGCCTTCGTAAAGCTCTGACCTTTTCTCGCCAATCAGTTCCCCGTCGCGGATCATGGACTGGAGGCAAGATTCAATCTGATCAGGCTGCGGTTGATGGTCTTTGAGGGTGAGCCGCTGCACCGAGCGCTCAATCAGCTCCAATTGCGGCAAAAAACAATGCCCGTCTTCGGAGGCTTCTCCCAACACATGCACAATCCCACTGCGATAGCGAAACTCGGAGTGCGGTTCGATGCCCAGATTGCGGGCGATCGCATCTGCGGTCACAAATCCGATGCCATAAATATCCGTCGCCAGACGATAGGGATTCTGCGTGACGATGGTGATGGACTCGTCGCCATACTGCTTATAGATTTTGACGGCATAGGTGGTGGAAACCCCATGCCCTTGCAGAAACAGCATCACTTCCTTAATCGCTTTCTGCGTTTCCCAAGTGGTTTGGATCATCTTGACCCGTTTCTGAGCAATGCCAGGAACTTCTGTCAGGCGGTCAATTTGGTGCTCAATGATGTCAAGGGTTTCTAGTCCAAAGTGGGCCACAATTCGTTTGGCGGTGACGGGGCCAACCCCCTTGATCAGTCCGCTACCTAAATATTTTTCAATGCCGGTCAGGGTGGCAGGTTTTGTTTCCCGGTAAGTTTTGACTTGAAACTGTCGTCCAAACTTTGGATGCTCTCGCCAAAAGCCTGACATCAGCAGGGTTTGCCCAGCTTGAATATTGGCAAAGTTACCCACGATCGTTATTAGATCCCGTTCACGGGGAGCTTTGAGTCGAGCTATCGTATACCCACTTTCTTCCGAGTGAAAAGTGAGGCGTTCAACCACGCCCTGCAATTCTTCCAGGGCCGGGGTCAGATCAGGATGATGCTCCGTTGGGGTCAATCTTTTTGCGTTTCAACTCGTCTTAATTTTAGGCGATCGCTCATTGGAGGTTTGGGATGGCCACATTCAGATCGCCCAGCTTCGGACTCCACCACGTTCCGCCTTTGCTCTGAAAATAGACCACATCCTGATGCTTCTTGTCGCTCCTTGCCGTTGGGTTGGAGCATCTCAGCATGATCTTTTTCTGCCCCTCTTTGCTGTAATGATATACCTCCAGGGGCTGACGGCAGACCGGACAGAGATAATCCGTCAGCTTTGTTTCAGACGACTGGACGGCTTTCGGCTGAGGGAGTTGCCATTGTTTGACCCGCTCCGACCAGAACATCACCAAATCCTTGTCGTCTGTGCCTTGACATCCAATCTCGCATATCAGGAAATTGATGAGTGCTCAACGCCTTGCGGCATCAAAGGTTTGGACACTCAAGGGCTGATTGCAATTTTGCAGAAAATAGCAAAGAGTGCTCAACGCCTTGCGGCATCAAAGGTTTGGACACCAGCAGCTACACGACTACTTGATTGCCGTGCTCAACGCCTTGCGGCATCAAAGGTTTGGACACCAGATTAACCAGTGTTGGGCTGCGGGGCGCTGGCACGTGTGCTCAACGCCTTGCGGCATCAAAGGTTTGGACACTTGACCGGATCTGAGGTGATCTAATACCCGATCAAGTGCTCAACGCCTTGCGGCATCAAAGGTTTGGACACCCCATGCCAATTTGTAGCGCTTGTCCCTTGATATGTGCTCAACGCCTTGCGGCATCAAAGGTTTGGACACTGGTTGGTTTGCCCAGCAGTGGTTTAGAGCAAACGTGCTCAACGCCTTGCGGCATCAAAGGTTTGGACACTGATCGTGCAGTTAGAAAGAATCGTTAAAGGGGAGTGCTCAACGCCTTGCGGCATCAAAGGTTTGGACACGTTCAAATCGAAACCAACAATTCTATGGGGGTGCTCGTGCTCAACGCCTTGCGGCATCAAAGGTTTGGACACGCTACTATTTGTATAATGCCAAGAGAATTAGAGAGAGTGCTCAACGCCTTGCGGCATCAAAGGTTTGGACACTCGCTCTAGGGGCAACCCAGCCACGGATCTGACTTGTGCTCAACGCCTTGCGGCATCAAAGGTTTGGACACGCGATATTTGCCGAAGCCGATATACTCTTTTGTCGTGCTCAACGCCTTGCGGCATCAAAGGTTTGGACACACCAAATACAATCTGGGCTTTCTTTGCGTTAATTTGTGCTCAACGCCTTGCGGCATCAAAGGTTTGGACACGATCACACAAAAACACCCCCTTTTTGCCCCATATGTGCTCAACGCCTTGCGGCATCAAAGGTTTGGACACCGACGTAGAGGGCTAATTTCCGTTGCTCAGCGTTGTGCTCAACGCCTTGCGGCATCAAAGGTTTGGACACTAGACCGCTCCACTTGTTAGGTTGACGAACTTGCGTGCTCAACGCCTTGCGGCATCAAAGGTTTGGACACTTACTATAGCCCGCGGGGCTGTCAAAGTTGATAAAGTGCTCAACGCCTTGCGGCATCAAAGGTTTGGACACATAATACCATGTTATGATAGGGGTATCTTCCTGCGTGTGCTCAACGCCTTGCGGCATCAAAGGTTTGGACACGACAGCCACCGTTGATGGCGGTCTGGTAGCCGAGCAGTGCTCAACGCCTTGCGGCATCAAAGGTTTGGACACAGCGCGTACTGGTTTGCGGTCTGATAGCTGTCGCGTGCTCAACGCCTTGCGGCATCAAAGGTTTGGACACGGAGGTGGAGGATACTGATGAGCCGCGTCAACTAGTGCTCAACGCCTTGCGGCATCAAAGGTTTGGACACACCAATACAAAGGGACTAACTAGGCGCAGCAAACCAGCGTGCTCAACGCCTTGCGGCATCAAAGGTTTGGACACTGGACTCTTCGTCGTATTTGCTGTATCCGGCAACGCCGTGGTGTGTGCTCAACGCCTTGCGGCATCAAAGGTTTGGACACCAGAATAGCGATAGGTTTTGTCAGCAAGTTGGACAAGTGCTCAACGCCTTGCGGCATCAAAGGTTTGGACACCTGCCAGAAACGTCGCAGCAGCGCCAAACAGAATGTGCTCAACGCCTTGCGGCATCAAAGGTTTGGACACCTAATCGGGGTGAATATCATCACCTCGAGTATTTTCTGTGCTCAACGCCTTGCGGCATCAAAGGTTTGGACACCTAACAAGGTTTCCAATTCCGCTCTCAGTGCACTAATGTGCTCAACGCCTTGCGGCATCAAAGGTTTGGACACATCCTCTGCCCCTTGGTCTGCAATACCGCTCCAAAGTGTGCTCAACGCCTTGCGGCATCAAAGGTTTGGACACATCAATTGAGCTCAAACGTGCCTTTTGCGCCATATGTGCTCAACGCCTTGCGGCATCAAAGGTTTGGACACGGAGCTAGCCCAGGAGATTCTCTTCACCCTAATTGATGTGCTCAACGCCTTGCGGCATCAAAGGTTTGGACACGTTAAAAAGTCAACCCCCAGCCCAAACTATTTTTTAGTGCTCAACGCCTTGCGGCATCAAAGGTTTGGACACTTAATTTTCCGGTTACCGTAGTCGCGTTCAGGGCGGGTGCTCAACGCCTTGCGGCATCAAAGGTTTGGACACTAATAACCAAAGATCGCCATGCTCGACTCACGTGTAGTGCTCAACGCCTTGCGGCATCAAAGGTTTGGACACAGCGCACCCCAGGAGCATTGATGAGACTGATTTCCTGGCAACATTTGCAAGCTACTCAGAATCATTGGCTGAACTGGGTGCATTGGGGTTTGCTCAAACCCAACAGGTCTAAACTCAACTGCATTCATTGTAAGCCTTTCAAGCACTTGCAAGCATCAGTAACTCACTGAAAAACCCTGGAGATATTCATTCATCAGGGTTTTAAGCAGATAACAAGCTTATGATCGCTTCACAATCAGAGATCCCTGCATTAAAAAATCTGATGATTGTCTGGATTTACAGACCAAACCCCTGGTCGATTAGAACGAATGATCCGTTCTACGCAGCGATCGCATAAACCCGCCAATAGCAGACTATCCTCCGCGACCAAGATTTTCTCTAGCTGCCAGCGCAGTTTCTCGCGATCGCGCTGACTCAACGCACAGCGAAAAATTGAGAGCTGGAGACTCT
>JAHHGS010000016.1:0-12500 GCA_019359715.1 Aphanocapsa sp. GSE-SYN-MK-11-07L
TGAGAAGTGTTGGGCCTGGTTGAAAAGCCGAATTCGCAAGTTGTTACCCGAATCTCCCAATTTACGAGATGCTATGGAATCTGTTCTCAAGCAAGCAGCGTCCTAACAAATATGAATGCAGCTATATCAAAAGACTCGTTGCTCCCTTTCAAAAGCTGCTAGATCACCTGCGTGAACTTAGTTGAAGCTCAGGAACCAACTTCTAACTGAGTTTTTTTGACTCAATTAACCACAGGAGCTGATTCAACGTTTGGGTGGAGTTTGAATGATCGGGGCGGCGGCGTCGAGAATGGCTTGGCAGTTTTTGGTTAGGGGCGGGTAAATGAGATCGCCGCTCATAATTTGCTTGAGTTGAGAGTAAAAAATAAAGGGGAGATCGCTGCTCCATCGCCATCTAGCCCGATTAAGCTTGGGTTTGTTGTACCCACTGGCGAAAGTTGATCTCTGCGGCAACTTCGTCCACGAAAGCTGCTTCTAAAAACTGATATAAATCCTGCTTTTCAACCATCGGAAAGGTAGGAGAGCGATCGCACTCAACATAGGATTTGTCTTTGAGCTGCAAAATCTGCCACAACCGCCCGTTAAAGCGCCAAAATTCCTGAACTCCCAGACTGGCATAAAGGGCATTCTTATTCAGATCCGTATGGGTAATGTCTACCTCCACGACTAAATCTGGTGCTGGATCAACATTTAAGTTGATTTCATGATCGGCAACCAAGGCATAATTTTGGATGTAATAGCCATTATCTGGCTCCGCACTTTTGAGCAAATCTTCGCGGTCTAGGGTGGTTGATCCCATCGTTTTGACCTTCATGCCCAGCTCCATGACAAGAATTAAGATGAACCGCTCAATCAGTCTTGCCGAGCGTTCGTGTCCTTCCAGGGGCATGGTAATTTCTAGGACTCCATTGTCATAGCTGAATCGGGCCCGGGTACGCTCTGTCAACAAATTTTGAATTTGCTTGAAGGCGGGCCAATCCAGATCACGAAACGCGAGGCGCTTTTCACCCACGAGTTTAGGTGGAGGCTCTAGCAATATAAAAGTCACCGGAATTAACCCTAATCAGAACCGAACCGGATAATCGTTAATTTTAACGTAGGGTAAGCGTCGATTTCTTTGTCTTTCAAGGGGGCATATCGCTCACGATTATCGTTTGGGTGGGGTTTGAATCACGGGGGCGGCGGCATCCAGAATCGCTTGGCGATCTCTGGTCAGGGGGGGATAAATCCGATCGCAGTTAATAATTTGCTTGGTTTGTTTGGCCGTCTGCCCGGTTGCCACCACTTGCCGATCCCAGCCTTCGGTGTAAACCGCGCCCCAACTGCCCAAGTCTAAAACCGTTACATACCAGTCAATCTGGAGTGTCAGCATTGGCTCACCCAGCAGATCAGAGACAACGTTGTAGCCCGCAAATCGCCCCATCGGTCGCCCGTGCTGACAAGACATTACTGATGCATGGGACTTGCCATCGATCATCAACCAGGCACTATCCCCAGCCGCAAAGACATTGGGGACACCCACCACCTGCATGAACGGATTGACGGGCAACCGTCCCCAGCGATCGGCTTTGCCGTCCCGGAGGGAATCGCCCTCAAGCGGGAATTGCTGAGTGAGTGGATTTGCCCGCATCCCGGCTGTCCAGATCACCGTGGCGGCTGGAATCACTTCCCCCGTGTCTAAAGTTGCCCCGATCGCGTCAATGCTGACAATCGAGACTCCGGTTCTAGTTTCGATCTGCATTGCCTTCAGAGCTTCCGCAATCACCGGGCGAGCGCTGTCGCCCAAATCAGAGCCAATGAGAGGATTATGATCAGCCAGAATCACTCGCAGGGGCTGACCAGAGGGTTCGAGCACGGATTGAAGTTTGGTCGGAATTTCCGCCGCCGCCTCAATCCCAGTCAGACCAGCTCCCACGACTAAGACAGTCGAGTTACTAGGACTGGCGGGGCGATCGCCCAATCCTTGTAGGTGAGCGTTGAGCTTGATTGCCTCTGGGTATGTGTCTACAGAAAAGCCAAATTCAGCCAATCCCGGCAGATCAGGGCGATAAAGTTGGCTGCCCAAGGCAAACACGAGGCGATCGTAAGTTAGCGCAACTACTCCGGCGGCTTGCTGGACTTGCACTGACTGAGCCTGCCAGTCAATCTTGACCACCTCGCCTTCTATCCACTTAACGCCAATGGGCTCCAGCACATCTGCCAGCGGGACTTGGACAGCGCTCAGATCAGCTTCATAGTTGCGGACTCGAATGTTGTGGTAGGGATCTCGGTTCACGAGCAGAATTTCGACTTGATTCGGATCAATTCCCAGTTGATCCAACCGACGGGCAGATCCGATCGCGCTCCAGAGTCCGGCAAATCCACCGCCTAAAACCAAAATTCGCTGGACTGTCATCTGAGGTTGCTCAAATAGGATACAAGTAATGCCCTGCCTGACTTACAAGGCTGATAAAACATCACTATAATCGAGTTCAAGCACCACCTGATCTTTGTAAAGCAATTGTTGCTTTGGCTAACTGGAGGCTAAGGCCAGGATGCCATGCAAGTTAACAACGTTACCAATCACCGCGATCGCCGGAGTCTGCAATTGCGCCGTTGCCATCTGTTCAAGAATGGTGCCAAAGGTGCCCACCAGCACTTGCTGCTGGGGAGTCGTGCCCCAGTGAACCAGGGCAATCGCCGTTTCAGCCGACTTTCCGGCCGCTTGCAGTTGGTCTAGGATATAGCTCAAATTGTGCAAGCCCATGTAAATGACCAGGGTTTCGGAGCCGTGGGCGATCGCCGACCAGTTGACCTGGGGGCGGTACTTGCCAGCCGACTCATGCCCAGTCACAAACGTGACCGAAGAACTGTAGTCGCGGTGAGTGACCGGAATCCCCGCATAGGCAGGGGCCGCAATTCCAGAGGTAATCCCCGGCACCACTTCCACCGGCACCCCAGCCTGCACCAAGTCAATCATTTCTTCGCCGCCGCGCCCAAACATAAACGGATCGCCGCCTTTCAGCCGGACAACGATCGCTTGCATTTTCGCCTTCTCAATCAGCAATTGAGTTGTATCTGCTTGAATTAAGGAATGCTTGCCGCGCCGCTTACCGGCATTGATCCGTTCTGCCTGGGGGTTAATCATGGACAAAATCGCCGGACTAATCAACGCATCGTGAATGACGACATCTGCCATCTCCAGCAGCGTTTTGCCTTTGAGGGTGAGCAGACCTGGATCGCCGGGGCCAGCCCCGACCAGGTAAACTTTGCCCAAAATTGGGGGTTGTAAGTCAGATCCAACAGTCATGATCAGGGGGAAGTTGGGCAATCAGATTGACACAGATCTAGCAGTATAGTCGCCAGTTCAACAGTTGGTTGTAGGGAATGTGCCAAATCGAGGCTAACTTGCGGAAATTGCAACCTTAGCTCCTGCACAGCTTGGTTAATCCCATCCGTCGTTTTGCCAGCAAACAAAAAGTAGGGCAAGATGCCAATCTGCTTATGTCCACTCGCAATCAGCCTGGTCACTACCTCCGCCAAACTGGGGGCAATTGACCAATAGGCCGGGTGAGCGCCAATGCGTTGGCTCAATTGGGCGATCGCTTGATTCCCCGCTGCCCGACGACTGCCGTGGGACAACAAAATCCAAGCATCGATCTGATGTTCAGACATTTGCTGGGTTAACAGTTTAGCCATGCCTGCATGGGCACCCAGATGGGGATGCAAAATTATTTCTAAACCTTTTGGCAAATTGGGACGAGCGACATCGATAGCGGCTGGTAAATCTTCCTGCACATGCACCCCCGGCAGCAGAAAGATCGGCAAAATTTCTAATCGATCGCCTGCCTCTAATTCGCCAGCAAAGGCTACAATCTGCTGATCCAGTGAGACTTCGCCAAACTCCAGCACGGCAGTGCCAACTCGATAGTTTTGACTAGAATCTCTAAATAAGTCTGCTAGTTGGGTTAAGGCTAGCTGCGATCGCAGGTCACGACTGCCGTGGGCCACTAGTAAATAGGCAGCGGATTTTGAGTCGGCAGAGGATTCGCGCAATGATTTTTAACACTTAGAGTGAATAGACCCTCATTGTATCGGCTTCAGCAGCTTAGAACTCAGATCGTTTTCACGCAGAGTTCGCGAGGGTAGAGCGAGGTTAAACCGTAGATTTACGGTTCTCAACCCTCTATTCCCGATTGATAAAATAGCAGTGAAAAAATTGTAAAGGAGTATGAAGGTTTTGCCTTCAATTGCCCCCGATCGGGCTGATCCGCTTGAGGTGATGCGGCGTCAGTTTAGTCATATCTTATTTCCCCTCGGTGCCTTAACTTTTGCTGGCACCCGGTTCGTCTTGGGCAATCAGATTAACCTGATCGATCGCCATGCCATGCTCCCCTTGGGTGGACTTATGCTGCTGCTGGAAGGCTTACTGCTGGGCAACGTTTTATCAACCAAAACTATTTGGAAAATTGGCCTGTCCCTGATCGCCACTTATCTGATCATCAGTTTGGGGTACGAAGTGACCCAGGCTGAGTATTATCCAGGCTTTTCCCCCACTGCCCTCTGGTTTCCGGTTGTGTATTTGATTGCTTTCAGCCTGTTTTCGCCCCGACAAGTCCTCTTTTTTTCCTCTGGTTATTTCCTGCTCTGCGTCGCCGTAATTTTAATTGGCGCTTTCTTGAGTCCTCTGCAAAGCCCCAAGCTCAATAATGCAGTGATGGGATTTATCCTGGCTAATCTGTTTTACATCATCTTGCTCAACATCTATAACAATCTGCGCAGCCAGTATGGGCAAGTTCATCAGATGGCCCATTACGATCAACTGACGGGCGTGGCCAATCGACACCAGATCCAAGCTTTACTGGCGCAAAAACTCCCCCAGACCCAGGACAGCCCTCAAAATTTCTCAATTCTGTTGGTTGACCTCGACCATTTCAAGCAGGTGAACGACAAGTATGGTCATGCTGTTGGCGATCGAGTTCTGAAAGACATTGCTCACCTTCTAGCCCAGCACGTGCGGGCTAGCGACACCCTCGCCCGTTGGGGTGGAGAAGAGTTTTTGATTTTAGCCCCAACAACTGACCTCGCCCAGGCTCAGCATTTAGGCGAGAAAATCCAGCAGGTTTTGAGTGAAGTTAGCCTTGCTGATCAACTCCGACTTACCCTCAGCATTGGCATTGCTAGTTACCGCCCCGATGATACTTTAGCGACGCTGCTGGAGCGGGCCGACGCTGCTCTCTACCGGGCTAAATCCTTGGGACGTAACCGAGTGGAGTTGGAGTAACATTGTCAGGTTGACTTGACAACCCTCAAAATAGCCCGGACATGGGTAACTTGATTGGGTGATTCAATTTGATCAAGTTTGATGATCTTAAAAGCCCCCTTAAAGCCATACTGCTGGCAAAGTTGGAGATAGTCGGGGAAATCAATGCAGTAATACATGAAGGAATTAATATTCCAGTAACTAACATGAGTCGGATCTTGAAAAGCTCCTCTGCCATCGGTTGAGGGCACAAAAAGATCGACCTGTGCTCCAGGTTGGCAGACTCGCCAGATTTCATTCATAGTGGAGATGCGATCGGGAAGGTGCTCAATAAAGTCATAGGCTCGCAGTTCAGCCACACAGCTATCGTTGAAGGGAAAGCCCTGGTTTAGATCGGCAACAATATCCACACCCGCCGCCGGAAAAATATCTACGCCCAGGAAACCTGCTGTTTTTTTGGTGCCACACCCTAAATCGACTCGCAGACCAGAAAGTAATGCAACAGAATTGTCCAAACCCAACTCCTGAACTGCTGCCTTTAAATAATTGGCTTCCTGACGTTGTCGAATCAGATTGAAGCCAATTTCAGCAATCCGTCTTCTTTCTTGAGGCAGCTTCAGGAAGGCTAAGCAAACACAAACTAAATCCTCATAGTTAGCAAAGATCAGCCCACCCTCAAAAGCAACTGCATCCGGATCATGAGGACAAGCTTCCGAAATTACAAACTGATGATTCGCTAGCAAATACGAAACCCGCACAACCTCGAAAACTTGAGCCGCATAATAGTGAAGATTTAAGACGATTTTGGCGCGAGAAATCAGATTGTCTCTTTCTAAGCCATAAACATCAGAAGCTGCCTCGACTTTAATTCCGGCATTGATCAATGCTTCAATGATCTGCTGTCTACGCTCATTCAGCGAACCGTAAAATAAAACATCTATGTCCTGATTTTGCTCTTCGAACTGCTGAATTCGAGTCAGTTGCGGGACATAGCCCAGCGGCACGTGCTGAAGTTGGGGTAAGTCAAGCTGAGCAAGTTGGCCGATATTGTTTTGACTGTAATCCCAAACCCGAAACTGTCGTAATAGATCCAGAAAAGGCGGTTCTAACCAGGATGACTCTGGACTAATCTGCTCTAAGTTGTAGAGAATACTATCGGCAGGCAGTTGCATTGGATAGTAAGGCAACAGATTAGAACCCAACACAATATGCTGGCGATCGCTGACAATCTCTGTCGTCAACACTGAGTCATAGCCCAATTCGAGCAAACCATAGTGTAGTGTTTCAGCAACTTCATGGAATGCTTGGGAGTGGATATAGTCCTCAGGCGAGATCACTAGAACGGCAAATTTAGTCATCTTTACTTATGCGATCGCCAAAACAGCCTTTGCTACCATCCTGATAGAATACAGCTTTCACTCATACCAACACTCAGTGAGTACTGTAAATGCCAGCATTAGCCTACCGATGGATTTTGCCTTGCGTTGCTTTGTTATTGCCCTTGAGTACTAGCATGGCTGCTCAAGCTGAAAATCCTGCCCACGTTCAGCAGTTGCTCAAAACCAAAAAGTGTCCAGGCTGCGACCTGAGCGGAGCTAATCTGATGGATGCAAATCTGTTCAAGGCAGATTTAAGCAATGCCAACTTGCAGAAAGCGTATTTAGCGGGAGTGAATCTATTTGGAGCTAATCTTCAGGGGGCTGACCTGCGGGGGGCGAACCTTTACTTAGCAATTTTGGTCAACGCTAACTTGACCGGAGCTAAACTCAACGATGCTAAGCTGCGAATCGCCAATTTAGTCAATGCAGATTTTAGTCAGGCTGACCTGAGTACTGCGATTTTAGCCGGGGCTAATTTAATTGATGTCAACTTTAGCGGCGCCAAGCTAATTGAGACAGATTTATCCCGCACCAACATTGATGGCGCTAACTTTAGTAACACAGATGTCAAAGGGGCAACTATGCCGGATGGGGTTGTACATAGTCCTCAAAAATAGCTCAAATTAAATCCGGACTTGCTACCCTAACCGCCCATCAGTTTTGAGATCAATAAGTTTGTCCTCAGCAAGCTGCAAACTCCGTCAGGGCTTAAAATACCTGTGATGCCGTTTGAGGATGTTGTCATGTCTAACCAGCCGATTCCAGTCATTGTCAACGGAGCGACCGGCAAAATGGGACAGGAAGTCGTGAAGGCGATCGCCCACGCCAGCGACATGACGCTCATAGCCGCTATTGATCGCAATCCTAATTTCCAGGGGGAAGATATTGGCGAACTGGTTGGCCTGGAGGCGCTGGAAGTTGCGGTTACATCAGACCTCCAGGGTACTCTGGTCGCCGCTGCCCAAACCAATCAGCCAGGAGTGATAGTCGATTTTACCCACCCCCAATCGGTGTACAACAACGTGCGAATGGCGATCGCCTACGGGGTGCGGCCAGTCGTTGGCACCACCGGTTTAAGTCCAGCCCAAATTCAGGATTTAGCCGCCTTTGCTGACAAAGCCAGCATGGGTTGTTTAATTATCCCTAACTTTTCGATTGGGATGGTGCTGTTGCAGCAGGCTGCCATCCAGGCGTCTCAGCACTTTGATCACGTTGAGATTATTGAACTCCACCACAACCAAAAAGCCGATGCGCCGAGCGGCACTGCCCTCCAAACAGCCCAGATGCTAGCAGAGTTGGGTAAAACCTATAATCCCCCTGCCGTGGTCGAAAAAGAGCATCTGGCTGGAGCCAGAGGTAGCTCGGCCGATGAAGGAATTCGGATCCATAGCATTCGCCTACCGGGATTGATTGCCCACCAAGAAGTAATTTTTGGGGCACCGGGGCAGATTTACACCCTCCGCCACGACACCAGCGATCGCGCTTGCTACATGCCAGGGGTGCTGCTCTCAATTCGGAAAGTGCTGCAACTGCAAACCCTAATTTACGGCTTGGAAAAGCTGCTATAAGCAAAGAACTTAGGGTGAGGGATCAGCGGCCAGCAGGGGAACCTAGGCTAATGGTTAACCGTCCTTAAACTAACCGCAACTCACTGAATCATTTCGTTGGCGGTCAAGAGAGTTTGATATGATCAAACTTATATCTTTGTCGAAAGGCACTATGGCTCTAGATTCTTTGTATCGTGTCCACCCTGCTCCTAACCCTGGAGAAAAACCAATGAGAGAAGTATTGATGACCGTCGGTATTCTGGCAGTAACTTGCTTGAGTATGCTGGTAATTTCGATGCGGGCAGCAACCCAAGCCAAGCCAGATTTACAAGCTCACGCTACCCCGACCATTGTTGCCGATGCGCCACCTCCCGATGATCAAGGAACACCGGGTCGGCGCGGTTAGGTTGTACCAACTTAGATTTGTGCAGAAAAAATAAAAAATGGCGATCGCAGCTCCAGCAACTCCCGGCTTTAGGTCACAGGTGATTAATCAGATCCTTAGCTTTCAGCCCTTTGCTAAGTTCGCCAAGCAGCAAGCTCGCCAGATGATGATCAAGCGGGCTGCTTCGATTGGGGTGAATTGGTTAGAAGATGCGGCAGTTCTGGCCGAGCGGAACTGGGATGACGACTGGGCCCAAGTCCACAACCCCGATTTAGCCTATCCTGAATATTATCTGCGGACTTTTCACGCCTACGATCAAGGCAACCTGGGTTGGGAAGCAGCAACTGAAGTCGAAGTAGCTGCCTATGCCGTGCATGCCCGAATTTGGCCCGATGGTGGGATTGAAGGCGATGTCCGCCTTCGCCAAAGCTACCACGACTGCCTGCGATCGCAGATTGCCCAGCCTCCCCACGCTATCCTCGACTTGGGCTGTAGCGTTGGCATGAGTACGTTTGCACTGCAAAAAATCTATCCTGAAGCCAACCTGACCGGGTTAGATTTATCCCCCTATTTTTTGGCGATCGCCCATTATCAAGGGCAGCAGCGCCAGAGCAAGATTAAATGGGTACAGGCTGCGGCGGAAGCGACGGGCTTGCCAGAGGCAAGCTTTGACTTGGTTTCGCTTTGCCTGGTTTGCCACGAATTACCCAGCGTCATCACAGCGCAAATTTTTGCCGAGGCCCGCCGGCTACTGCGTCCCGGCGGACACTTAGCGGTGATGGACATGAATCCCCAATCTGCCGTCTACGCCAAAATGCCGCCCTACGTGCTGACGTTGCTTAAAAGCACAGAGCCTTACCTTGATGAATACTTCAGCTTAGATTTAGCGGCCGCGATCGCTAGGGCTGGCTTTAGTCAGCCCAGTTTTAGCTGCAATACTCCCCGCCATCGGACGTTGATCGCCCAAGCTTGCTAACCGAATTGATTGCCCCAATATTGCCAAAGTACGCAAAACCGTACTCCGATCGGCTGGCTTTCGCGGTTCTCAGCCGAAGTTAACTTTCTTTAAAATCAGAACCAAAGAGATTAAACTCATCCTGATCAGGAGAGTAAGCGTTATGAACCAAATGAAAACAGTTGCTCTGCTGGGTCTTCTGAGTGGACTATTGATTGCGGCTAGCTATGGATTGGGCGGTAGCACAGGCGCAGTAATTGGGCTGGGCTTGGCAGCAGTGATGAATATCGGCTCTTGGTACTTTTCCGATCGAATTGCCTTAGCCGCCTATCGGGCTAAACCGATTACGCCTGAACAAGCCCCAGATCTTTATCGGATGGTGCAGCGGCTGTGCGATCGAGCTAGCCTGCCGATGCCTGCCATCTACATTGTTCCCTCTCCCGCCGCCAATGCTTTTGCCACAGGTCAAGATCCCCAACATGCGGCTGTTGCCGTTACCGAGGGAATTGTGCAACTGTTACCTGCCGACGAATTAGAGGCAGTGATTGCCCATGAGCTGAGCCATGTTCGCAATCGCGATACGCTCACCCAAGCGGTAGCCGCTACAATTGCCGGGGCGATCGCCATGCTGGCCCAAGTGATCAGCTACAGCCTCTGGTTTTTGCCGCGCAGCGATCGGGAGGGAGGAGCAAATCCGTTAGCCCTTCTAGTGACAGTAATTGTCGCCCCAGTCGCCGCCACAGTTCTGCAAATGGGCATTTCTCGAACTCGCGAATTTGCTGCTGACGCGGGTGCAGCAACTTTAACTGGAAATCCCCGCGCCTTGGCAAGAGCCTTGAAACGACTTGACCTAACGGCTCGCAACATTCCGATTCAGGGTAACGCTGCCTTTGAGCCTCTGTTGATTATCAATGGGTTCACAGGCAAAAATTCCCTTGGACGCTTCTTCTCTACTCACCCAGCTACCGAAGCCCGGATCAATCGCTTACTAGAAATTGAGCAACAGCAGTTAAACCACAGCTACAGCTAGGCTCTTAATTGCCCAGAGTTTTTATTTATTTAGAAAGCAATCAAGCAATTAGCTAGATCGGTGTTCACCCTAAAATGTGAGTACCGATCGATTTTTTGTCTGCACGTTTCATGGAAGCAGCATCACTCGAATGGACTTTAAAGGTTAAGCTGGGTCGAGAAATCAAAAAATTATCTCGTCTATGACTGCTTCTCTGCCATCGGTGATTGAGCAGATGCTCAATCCTAGTTTTTTCCCTCATCCCGTTATTGAGCCAATTCGGCTGATTCAAACCCACATTTCCTACATATTATTAACAGGCGAATACGCTTATAAACTCAAAAAACCAGTCAACTTTGGCTTTTTAGATTTCACAACTTTAGAGCAGCGCCAGCATTTTTGCCGTGAAGAACTGCGCCTAAATCAGCGAGGAGCACCGGAACTCTATCTGGAAGTGCTACCGATCTGCCAACAGGCAGATGGCTTTCAGTTGGCGGGAGACGGGATAGCGGTTGAATACACAATTAAAATGCGCCAATTTCCAGACGACGCATTGCTGTCAAACATCTTTGGGCAGGGTGAACTAACTCCAGAATTAGTCCAAACCTTGGCAGGCGTCGTTGCCCAGTACCATGCTGGAGCTGAAACCAGCGACTATATCCGCAGCTTTGGCGAAGTGGCTCAAATTCGGCGAGCCTTTGACGAAAATCATGCTCAAACTGAGCAATACATTGGTGGCCCGCAAACTCAAGCTCAATTTGATCAAACGCGGGCCTACAGCGATCGCTTCTTCAGCCAAAATCAGGCTTTATTTGCCAGCCGAATCCAAAACAACTGTATCCGCGCTTGCCACGGTGATTTACATCTCGGCAATATCTGCTACTGGCAAAATCAGTTAATGCTGTTTGACTGCATTGAATTTAATGAGCCTTTTCGTTTTGTTGATGTCATGTACGACGTTGCTTTTATGGTGATGGACTTACAAGCCAAGCAGCGCCCAGATTTAGCCAATATCTTTCTTAATACTTACATTGAGCAAACCGGTGACTGGGAAGGGCTGCAAGTTCTACCCTTATACATCAGCCGTCAAGCCTATGTCCGAGCAAAAGTTACTTCTTTCTTACTCAATGATCCAGCCGTTTCTGAAGCTGCTAAGCAAACGGCCAGCCAAACCGCTGCAATGTACTATCGTCTAGCCTGGCAGTCCACGCAAACTCAAGCAGGCAAAATCTTCCTAATGTCTGGACTATCAGGAGCCGGCAAAACCACAGTTGCTCGTCAGTTAGCCCAGCAAACGGGAGCAATTCACATCCGCTCTGACGCAGTTCGCAAGCACTTGGCAGGCATACGCCTCGATCAGCGCGGAGATCAAGGTGGGCAATTCGGCAGTGGCATTTACACGCCAGAAATGACCCAGAAAACCTACGATCGCCTGCAAGAATTAGCCCTCTTACTCGTCAAGCAAGGTTGGAGCGTTATTTTAGATGCCAAATACGATCGCCAAGCATTGCGACAACCAGTGATGACTCAAGCTGAAACTCATCATTGGGCAGTCAAAATTCTCCACTGCACAGCTCCCTTAGAGGTACTGCGCGATCGGCTCAATGCTCGGCAAGGAGACATCGCTGATGCCACGGCAGATTTACTCACCGATCAAGTTAAAACAGCAGAGCCTTTTTCAGCAGCCGAACAAGCCAGAGCGATCGAAATTAACACTGCCCAAGACATTCCTAGCCAACTCGTTAGCCTTTAGATTCCCATAGAGGTAGAGCATACCAAAGCTAATCCATGCCAATAGCCCCCGCAAGTTTATTTGCGGGGGCTATTGGCATGGATTATCCTGGCACTGAGCTATTTTAACAGGGGGCAACCCCCCAACTATCTTCACCGCAGTAGCGTTTCACAACTGAGTTCGAGATGGATCAGAGTGGTTCCACTACGCCATAAGCACCAGGAAAGCACTCAGAACCTTGAAGGCTACAT
>JAHHGS010000016.1:15000-19294 GCA_019359715.1 Aphanocapsa sp. GSE-SYN-MK-11-07L
CACGTGCTCCGGCCTACTCGGGATGCAGCTAGTATCCTTAAACTTTCGACTACAGGACTTTCACCTCCTCTGGTGCAGTATTCAGCTGCTTCGTCTAGTCGCTAGATTCCATATTGCTGTCCCACGACCCCAGCAGTAAAAACCGCTGGTTTAGGCTGTTCCCGCTTCGCTCGCCGCTACTAAGGGAATCGAGTTTTCTTTCTCTTCCTCCAGCTACTAAGATGTTTCAATTCACTGGGTTTGCTCTTTCCACCCTATGTATTCAGGTGGCAGTATATAGGGTTGCCCCATTCGGAAACCCCCGGCTCAAAGCTTGCTTCCAGCTCCCCGGGGCATATCGTCGGTAACCACGTCCTTCATCGCCTCTGTGTGCCAAGGTATCCACCGTAAGCCCTTTGTAGCTTGACCACTTACAACTTTATAGGTTGTTTTGTTTACATTGGTGTCTGTTTGACTGAACAAATTCAAAGCACAAGGCTCAAACTTAGCACAAGGCTCAAACTTAATCAGTTAACTACCTGACAAATTACTATGTAGTTTTCAAGGTTCTGGCCGAACTTGAGTCCAGCAAGTCGCTCAGTATAAAACTGAAACAAATGGTGGAGTCAAATTCAAAGGCAATATTCGATTAGGGGCCGAACTATAGCAAAAGTGGAGGTAAGCGGACTCGAACCGCTGACATCCTGCTTGCAAAGCAGGCACTCTACCAACTGAGTTATACCCCCTCAGTATGTAAGGTGGGCCATCCTGGACTCGAACCAGGGACCTCACCCTTATCAGGGGTGCGCTCTAACCACCTGAGCTAATAGCCCATGCCTATTACCCAACCTAGATAGTTTGAAAGCTAAGAAAGACCTCGACCGACCTTGGGATGACCACACTTAGACCTAATAACAAAGTTTCAGTCTTAAGTGGGGTAGGTCTCCCTAAAAGGAGGTGATCCAGCCACACCTTCCGGTACGGCTACCTTGTTACGACTTCACCCCAGTCACCGGCCCTGCCTTCGGCATCCTCCTCCTTGCGGTTGGAGTAACGACTTCGGGCGTGGCTAGCTCCCATGGTGTGACGGGCGGTGTGTACAAGGCCCGGGAACGTATTCACCGCAGTATGCTGACCTGCGATTACTAGCGATTCCGCCTTCATGCAGGCGAGTTGCAGCCTGCAATCTGAACTGAGCCGTGGTTTACGAGATTAGCTCACCCTCGCGGGTTGGCGACTCTTTGTCCACAGCATTGTAGTACGTGTGTAGCCCAGGACGTAAGGGGCATGCTGACTTGACGTCATCCCCACCTTCCTCCGGTTTGTCACCGGCAGTCTCTCTAGAGTGCCCAACTGAATGCTGGCAACTAAAAACGAGGGTTGCGCTCGTTGCGGGACTTAACCCAACATCTCACGACACGAGCTGACGACAGCCATGCACCACCTGTGTTCGCGCTCCCGAAGGCACCCTCTGCTTTCACAAAGGTTCGCGACATGTCAAGCCCTGGTAAGGTTCTTCGCGTTGCATCGAATTAAACCACATACTCCACCGCTTGTGCGGGCCCCCGTCAATTCCTTTGAGTTTCACACTTGCGTGCGTACTCCCCAGGCGGGAAACTTAACGCGTTGGCTACGGCACTGCCCGGGTCGATACGGGCAACACCTAGTTTCCATCGTTTACGGCTAGGACTACAGGGGTATCTAATCCCTTTCGCTCCCCTAGCTTTCGTCCATGAGTGTCAGTTACGGTCCAGTAGAGCGCCTTCGCCACTGGTGTTCTTCCCGATATCTACGCATTTCACCGCTACACCGGGAATTCCCTCTACCCCTACCGTACTCTAGCGACCCAGTTTCCACTGCCTATCCAGGGTTGAGCCCTGGGCTTTGACAGCAGACTTGAGAAGCCACCTGCGGACGCTTTACGCCCAATAATTCCGGATAACGCTTGCCTCCTCCGTCTTACCGCGGCTGCTGGCACGGAGTTAGCCGAGGCTGATTCTTCAGGTACCGTCATTGTGTTCTTCCCTGAGAAAAGCGGTTTACGACCCAAGGGCCTTCATCCCGCACGCGGTCTTGCTCCGTCAGGCTTTCGCCCATTGCGGAAAATTCCCCACTGCTGCCTCCCGTAGGAGTCTGGGCCGTGTCTCAGTCCCAGTGTGGCTGATCATCCTCTCAGACCAGCTACTGATCGTCGCCTTGGTAGGCCATTACCCCACCAACTAGCTAATCAGACGCGAGCTCATCTTCAGGCAGTAAACCTTTCACCTTGCGGCACATCCGGTATTAGCAGCGGTTTCCCACTGTTGTCCCCGACCTAAAGGTAGATACTCACGTGTTACTCACCCGTCCGCCACTAAAGTCCGAAGACTTCCGTTCGACTTGCATGTGTTAAGCAGACCGCCAGCGTTCATCCTGAGCCAGGATCAAACTCTCCATTTTAATTGAGAATTTGTGGCTATTTTTCGACTGTTGCAGGTAAAACCTGCAAGAATTTGTTTGACGAGGTATATTTCTCTTAGCTTTCAAACTATTGATTTGTCTAGGTTCGGGGCGCTTTTCGGAGTTGTCCTCTTTCAGGCGCTTTACTAAGATAACAACCTTGCCTGTGGGTGTCAACCCCTTTTGCTGATTTTTTTGAAAATATTCTGGAGATGGCATTTGGCCGTGGTTCAAGGGGGTATGAGCGATCGCTGGATTGTCTTTAAGAGGGCAGAATCACTTTATTGAGGGTTTATTGCTTAAAACTGATCAAGACTCCTGACGTCTGCTAATTTGCCGTAAACATAGCGGCAACATAATCTGAACTCACAGATGACAAGAAGTAGAGTTTAAGGTGATGGTTTTTAAGAAAAACGAAGATTCTTAGGAAAGACTGGCATTCGCTCTAGGCTAGGGTTGAGAGTGCTAAAGCAGAATATCGCTACATTAGTAGAGGAGTATCTAGATGTCAAATGGTAGTTCTGACACCAGTGGAAAGAAGGTTGCAGCAGGGATTTGTGGCATTCTGCTTGGCTGGCTGGGAGTTCACAAATTTATTTTGGGCTATACCACAGAAGGTATTCTTATGCTGGTAATCTCCATAATCGGTGGTGTTGTCACCTGTGGAATTGCATCATTGGTGATGTCCATCATTGGTTTAGTTGAAGGGATTATCTATTTGACAAAAACAGATTCTGAGTTTTACGACGCCTACATTACGAATAAAAGAGGTTGGTTTTAACGGGTTCGAATATGCACTCAGTCAAGCGCTACTTTCTTAGAGCCAAAAAACTTAACCAGCGTCGAGTTCGCTGGGGTTGGTTGGGTCTGTTTTCAGCACCCCTAGTGGGGGCTATTCTTTATAACCACGGCTGGCGGCTACCGTTTGCTTGTCCGGTTCGGCATTTGACAGGGATTCCTTGCCCAACTTGTGGGATGACGCGTTCGTTTATGGCGATCGCCGAAGGCAACTGGCAGCAGGCAATTTCGATGCATCTGTTCGGGCCAATCCTATTTTTGGCTTGCTTGGTGACAGTTCTGCATGTTGGGTTGGAGTTGGCAACCAATCAACGGATAGGCGGGTGGCATTTGCGGTTAATTAGCGATCGCTGGATTCAACTCTTTGGTCTGGTCTTTTACGCTGGCTACTACGGGCTGCGACTTCAGCAATTATCGGTCAGCGGTGAGTTAGCCCTATCGTTTGCTAATTCTCCACTGGGGAGGTTGCTGGCCAATGTCTAGGACACAGAAACGAGCAGTGATCACAGTAATCGCGCTGCTGAGTATGGCAGGGTTTGCCGGATTTACTGCCGCTGACATAAATCCTTTATTCAAGGCTTATGGTTTGCTGTTTACCTGCCAAGTTGGTTTTTTGCTGTTTTTTCTTAGTCAAATTTTGCCCAGACGCTCAGCCTCTAGCCATAGTGACAAATTTAACTCGTAGAGGATAAGGAAAAGACTAATTGTTTAATTGCTAATAACGCCTCGGTTAGCAGTGCTATTAGCCTCTTTGGGGAAAACTGCCTTAGTGAAACCCCGCTTAGGTAGTATAAATAAACTTTCACCCAAATTTTACTTGGGTTTTATGCTCAGCTCAAACAATGATTTTTAGCTTCAAAATGGTAATTACTCAACTAGGGGGGTTGACAAGGCAAGGGAAATCGCTAAAGTGAAGGCATGAAAGAGCTTCCAGACCTGAAACAGCTAACGGACTCTGACAAAGACGCGCTGATCCAGACGCTGTGGGATGAGCTGCAAAAATCGCAACAAAAGAAGCCGAAAAAGACATCAAAGAACTCAAGTTTACCTCCAGCCCAAGGGTTCAAAGTAGCAGTTA
>JAHHGS010000017.1 GCA_019359715.1 Aphanocapsa sp. GSE-SYN-MK-11-07L
AGACCGGCGTTATACTCAGACCAGTTGCGGATGCGGTATTGACCTTTCATGGCTTCTAGTTTGGGTTTGGCGATTCAAACTTACCATGACACATCCCTTCCGCAACTTCCATTCATGCAACAACGCCACGAAGACCTGCTGATTGGAATGGCCAGGGCGGCTAATGGCAACTTCTACTTTATTCAGAGCATTGACGAAGCCAGCGAAGTCTTCAGCATTGAGCTAGACAGTTTGCGCGCCGTCGTAGGGCAGAATCTGGTCGTCACTCTGGAGTTGCCTCAAGGAGTGAACCTAGTTGATACATTGAGTCTGGCGAAAGTCAGCCAAAATGATGCCGGTGCGACGGTGATCAGCTTAGGGGAACTTTACGAAGGCGAAGATAAGCTGCTGGGGTTGAGTCTGGAACTGCCTGCGGCAGCCGTCGGTGAGTTCCCTGTCATGACATTGCACTACACTGCTGATGTTGTGCAAGACGGCTTGATTCAAAGTGTGTCAGGCACAGTCGAGGTGGTTGCTAAAGTTGGAACAGTTGAAGAGGCTGCCCTAGCTGCTTCAAGCACAATCACGTTTGAGCTGAGTCACCTAACGATCGCGAAGGCAAAGGAGACGGCCCTCGACTTGGCTGAGCAAGGTCAACACTCGCAGGCTGAAGGCCTGCTGCGTTCACTGATTCAAGACCTCAAAGCCAAGGGCTTGAACGAGAACTTTGAAATTGCCGAAGAGATTGAGCAGCTTGAATACTTTGCTGGTCGGATTGCCCAAAGAGCATTAGGCAATGCGGGGCGGAAAGAACTACGCGATCAAAGCTACCAAACCTTAAACCGCAATCGGAGTGATTTAGCTGGCCGCGGAGTTGAGACAGGCGATGAAGTCTACACGATGCCGACCGTGACTGAAGTCGGGACGGGGGTTGAACTGTCCTGTGTGCGGGAAGGGGGTAAGCTGCGGATCAAAGTCATGTCCGAGAGCTACGATGCGGCGAAAAATGTGCAGTTTCCGCGTGCCATTCGAGCCGAGGGCGCCCGTTATGTGGTGGAAGGACTCGAACTCTCTAGCGATGGCAGTTTCTATCGGGTGCGAGGTGCAATTACTCGGCTAGCTAAACCCGGTGAGGCAGATGTGTTTGTGGCCCCGCAGCAGTTTCGCGCCAGAGGTGGCGGTAAAGCCTCCACCGGCCCAGCCAGCGCGGCAGATCTGCCGACCACAGACACCGTAGGGGACGGCATTTTAGTCCAGTGCGTTAAGGATGGCAGCAAGCTTCGAGCACGAGTGGTCGCGGACGGCTATGAACCCGATTGGAACATGCGGTTTCCGCGATCGGTGCGAGAAGAAGGAATGCTGTATGTGGTTGATGAAGTCAAAACAGCGCCAGATGGCAAATCCTACATTGCCTGCGGCGTCGTTAAGCGATTTGTGCAGCCTGTGCTGACAAAATAGGATAACTGCAACTTGAAACGCGGCAATTTAAACTACGCTTCGACCAGCGGATGATAGTCGTCTGGGTTGTCGAAGCCAGCAATCCAGGCGGCTGCTTGATGACAACTCAGCAGATAGGGTGGAACACGCAGCACATGCAAATGCCCGGTGGAGGGGCAGGTCACTTTCAACAGCATCAGGGGTTCGTCATCGTCAAACGGAACATAGATCAGTTGGCGCTCTCCACCCGCGTCTGTGTCGCGATCGCGAATCAACCCTCCCACTTGCTGGAGAAATGTCTCATAGCCCAGCCGCTCAATCAGGATTCGACGTAACTCGACATTTTCTGTATTGAGAATGTCCTGCCCAGTGATGGACTGCGATTCAAAGGCAACCCGATCGCTAACAGGCACACCACGCCAGCGCAATATAAACCCATGCCCCGCAGACAGCCCACTAATGCCACTGCCCGCTACCTCGATCCAATGGGTGACATGCAGACCTTTCGGCAGGGTGGTCAGATTTACACAGTCGCTGATGTCCAAGCTTTCGCAAGTTAAATTTTCAGGCAAGGTGTAAAGGTTGGATGCCCCATGCAAGTCCAGATGCCCTAAAACGCGCATTCCATCCCAAGCCCGATGCTCCAAGACAAATTTGCGGGCCCGATCGCCAGATACCGGCTGGTGATTTTCGGTTGCGGACGGCTGGGCTGGCTTGCGGGGCACTCGCCCATTCGACATCAGATGTCGCACTAGTCCATCACCTCAACGTAGGCATCAGGACGATATTCACGCTGTTTCCAGACTTGATAGAATCCCTGCGGTAGCTCGATCGCTCGATGTTCCTCATGCACCAAAGTTGCGCTCGGCTGTTTGACTTCCAGAAACAAGTTGCTTCCCTGTCCCCACAACTGAGCGGCGTGGCTCTGCTGAATCCGATGGCTGTGCCCTGTTAACTCTCCTTCCGCCAGTGTGACTCCTGCCCGCCGTTGAGCATGGGTAGGCAGACTAGCAATTCGCCGAATTAAAACATCACCATGTCGATAGAGAACACCAACTTGATGGGCTGGCAAGTTATTGGGTTGGAGCGGCCGCTCACGAGCAGGATCGTTCAACATACTTCATCCAGGGTTAATTTAGAGAGGAGTTTTTGGATCAGCAGACTATCAACCTGAGTTTGGAGTGATATCCAACAACTGCTTCACGGCAAAGCTAGGCTGAGCTTCAGCTATACCTATACTTTAACCGATCGCTTTTAGGGATTGAAGCCCTCTCTAAAATCCGCTGCTACGCGAGCACAATAAACTTTTAAAGACTTGGTTCTGGATCAACAATGAGTTGGGCAGCTTGGCGAAATGAGGCGATCGAGACAAGCCGATTCGAGCCAGCATCCCAAAGGATAAATTTGAAACAATCAGCAAGATCGGACATTCGCAGGATTTTTACGTTGACCAGCAGGTGACGATTTTGCTCGTGGCAAGCTTCGAGGCGATAATTCGGGATTCTTTCGGAAAGATGATGAATGTTGTGATATCCAATGCTGGCCGAAAACCATTTCAGCACTGCGGGTAATGCCAGATAGCTACTGCCCTCGATCGCTCCGCGCAGATAGTCCCAACCTGCCGTTTTATGGGCGTAAGAGCCATCAAAGTTGTGCTGGACAAAGAAGACACAGATAAAAATCGCCGCCGAGCAAGTTAGCGTGATTGAGTAAACGCTTAGGAAGAAACCAAATCCGAGGAAATGACCCAGCAAAATCCAGCCGCCGACGACACAAATGTTGTTCAAGAGTAGATCCCAAAACTCACCGACCGTGTACCAATTTCTCGACTGATAGGAGGAGAAAATTTTGGCTAAACTCATCCCCGGATCTTGGTTTAAGCAGGTTCGTGAATGGCCGATCAATCCATAAATCCCGGCAATCAGGGCCAGCCTTGGTTTAATCGCCAGGTAGAAAAATCCGCCGGGAAAGATCATCAATGGGTGTCTCAGGACTTCATACCGACGCTGAGCAGAGGGACTGAGGTTGGCAAACTCCTCCGTTGACATTAAGGCAGAAGGCCCGCGATACCGTTCCCAATCGCCATTTGTTTTGTGGTGATAGGCGTGGCCTCTTGACCAGGGGTATTGCGGAATCGCGTTGATCACACCTAGCATAAAACCAATCGCCCGGTTCACTCTTTTGGCACGAAACAGCGAATAGTGGCCGCAATCGTGCATCAAAGAAAAACAGCGGACGGAAAAGAGGGTGATTAGCACCATGATCGGTGGCAGCAACCAGAGCGAAACAGACGCTGCTTTCACCGCTAAAACCCATAACAAAAGATAGGGAACAACGGTGTTGAGAATTTGATAAGTCGCTCGTAAGTCACTGCTTTTCATGTAGGGAGTAAGCACAAAGTCCGACTTTTTAACCGTAATTTCCATTCAATCGAGTCTCTTATGAACAATTTTTAACAGCATCTTAAAGAGTACAGGCAAATCACAACTCTCTATGCTCAGGACTTCTCAGCTCAGACACAGCACCAAATCGAACGGCTGCGATCGCAGCCGTGAAAGTAGGTATTGATGGCATAGGTGATTCGTCTTAATTAGCCGGACGATTTTGGGGGACGCGAAGTGCCCTCACAAACTTGTTCTATTGTTCTCATTAATCTGCCGATCGCTATCACAATCGGAGTAGCAGTTCATAACATCTCTAGGGGCAAGGGCTGGTTAGGGGGTGGAAAGACCTGATCTAAAGCCGCTAGTTCAGTTTGACTCAGTTTTAAACCCAGCGCAATCTGATTTTGCTCAACGTGCTCAATCCGGCTGGACTTGGGAATCACAATCACGTTGTCTTGATGCAGCAGCCAGGCGATCGCCAGTTGGGCCGCACTCACTCCCCGCTGTTGAGCGATCGCTTGTAACGTGCGGTTTTGCAACAGTCGCCCTTGCTCAATTGGCGAATAGGCCATGACGGGCATGCCCTGTTGACGGCACCAGGGCAGTAAATCCCACTCAATCCCGCGCCGCATTAAGTTGTAAAGGACTTGATTGGTCGCAATCGCTGCTCCGCCGTTGAGTTGGCTGGCAGCTTGCATTTCCACGGCATCAAAGTTGCTCAGCCCATAGCTGCGGATTTTGCCCGCTTGCTGGAGCGCCTGAAACCCAGCCAGGGTTTCTGTCAGCGGAATTGACCCCGGCCAGTGCAGCAAATACAAATCAAGATAGTCTGTTTGAAGTCGTTTCAAGCTGCGATCGCAGGCAGCCATTACGCCTTGCTTTGAGGCATTGTGAGGGTAAACCTTGCTGACCAAAAAGACTTCCGAGCGGCGGTCCGAGATCGCTTCCGCAATCACCGCTTCGGCCCCGCCTTCGCCATACATTTCAGCCGTATCAATTAAGGTGATGCCTAAATCTAAGCCATGCCGCAAGGCCGCAACCTCAGTTTGGCGCTGCTGGGCATTTTCACCCATCCGCCATGTTCCCAGGCCCAGGATCGGAATAGCTTGTCCAGACGGTAAATGTAGCGATCGCATCGTTGGTTCAAAAAAAATTAATGGTGTCCCTTTAGAATCGAACAGCAGCAACAGATATCAGCAAGAATTGATCAATTGCAATTCATTTAATCTCACAGAGGTAATAAAGCCACATGTCAGCGTTAACAATTAACTCTTGCTGAGTTGTGATTTCTAAACCACTTTTCCAGGAATAGATTCTGACATTGCCAAAATTTGCCTTTAATTGATCAAACTGCGCTTGAGGTCTAATGTAATACTGCTTTAGGCGGAAATTATGAGATTCATCTTGAATAATTTGATGGTCAGAATGTTTTATCTGTTGTGGAGAAATCGAGCCGTTGAAGAAGCGCAGGAGCGCAAACATGATCAAATTAACATAGGTTTTGAGCGGATTGAGGCTAATCTGATTTCGCCAGTTAAATTCTCGTTCTAGTCCCTGCAAATTATGGCTTGAAAAACAGAAGTATCCTCCCGGCTTACCAATTCGACTGACTTCTTGAAACACCTGCAACCGATCCAGATGGGAAAGAACATCAATGCCATTGAAGCTAAATAAAATAAAGTCGAAAGACTCATCTTGAAACTGGCTCATATCTCTAGCATCACCCACTTTAAACACTCTGGATGAAGAAGCCGAAAAGCGTTGCTGGCAAGCTGCAATCATCTCTTTAGCATAATCAATGCCAACATATTCTTGAACCAGATTAGCGAAATGTTGAGTGGTGCGTCCTCCGCCGACACCAATATCCAGCATTCTCATCCTCGACCATTTACTGTCTAGTAGCTTCAAAATGGCTTGCTCGGCAGGTTGTAGTTGGCGTAACTGGCTGTAGTGTTTAACAATTCTACGGGTTACATAAACTTGATAATTGCTCTCAAACATGAAGCTTCACGTTTGAACTAGAATTCTGAACGGGTAATTGCATTGCAAACGCAAAAAGGACAGGCTCATGAATATACCATTAATAATGTCTCTCATAACTGATTTAGGATCGATATATCTTAATTGTGAACGTAATCAAGTCATTCAATGAACATAACTTCAGCCGCAGACTTTAACCCTGACTTACCGACTGGTCAACTTGGGCTTGCTAACGTTTCTAGGCTGCACCCAGCCCAGATGGCCTTGGGCTATCGAGAGGTAACCTACCGGGTTCAACAGTTCAAAGCAATGACAACCGTTGAATTAGACGCTTATTTGCAGGAGCACTTTCTCCCAATTGTGATTGCGCCTAATCATTTGCCCTATGTGGTCGATCATCATCATCGGGCGCGGGCCATCCAAATCACTGGCCTGAGAGAAACGGTTTATGTCAAAGTATTGGAGAATTGCCAGAATTGGACGGAGGCAGAGTTTTGGCAGTTGATGAAGCAGAAGGCATGGGTTTATCTGTATGACAAAGATGGAAAATCCGTAGAACCCAGCGCGATTCCAAACGGATTGGCTCAGTTGCAAGATGACAAGTATCGTAGTTTAGCCTGGGGGATTTTGCAGGCAGGCGGCTACGCAAAATCTGATGTTCCCTTCCAGGAGTTTCTGTGGGGCAATTATTTGCGGCAAATTCTCCCCTTCGAGGACACCGAAGCAGGGTTCAACCAGGCTGTACTTGAAGCGCTGCCGCTTTGCAAGTCGCCAGAAGCAAGCCATTTACCTGGTTACCCTAAAAGTTGAGAAAATAGTTAGCAAAGGCATCCTGTTTTGCATAAACTTTGGCGATCGCGGGTAAAGAAGCGCAAATACTCATTCCCAAGAGAGAGCCATGTCTAGATTCAATCTGTCGGCGATTGTGACAGCGTTTGAGATTGGCATTCGTCTGTTGACCCAGTTCAATCAAGATATTTCCGTTCCGAAGTGGTTGGCTCCCTTTGGCTTGGCCGGGTTGCTGGCTCTTTTGACGGTGATCTGGCCCTGGATGCAGAAGGGGTCTGTCCTGGCTTTGCTGATTGGCTACCTGACGATGGGATTTTTGATCATCAACCTGTTGATTTTGTTCGCGCTGGCGCAGTTGCCCGGCCAAGCAGTCAAGCTCTCCTCTGCCAGCGACAGAGCTGGTAAACTGCTGCTTGAGATGCTCGGAGCAGGTTTGGGAGTAATGTTAAAGTCTTCAGTCAGTGCCGTCGTGCAGGGGGCAGTTCAAATCAAAGCAGTTGTTCTAAAAACGATTCAGCAAAAATCGAAAGCCACTCCTCTCCAAAAGCTGCTGGGGTCTAGCGTTGCTTGGGGTTGAACCAAGTTAGGGATCTCTCAATCAGAATGATCACATTGATATCCATACATAGGATTATCCCTCAAGTTCAGTAACTGCGTAGACCGTAATTACGAGATAAAGTCCGCTGCTAGCAAAACGACCAACCACTCCAACTGGCGTTTGTTGATCCATTGCTGCTCCCTGTATTGTATGGCGTGTTTCTCGAACCAGAGTTAGGCTTCTGGAATGAACAGGGCTTTGAAGGCGGCATGTTCTGCAAAATTGCCAACAACCAAGACGCGATCGCCCTCTGCTAATGCGGTTTCTCCGGCGGGATAGCGGAGCAATTGACGATCGCGTTCAATTGCCATTACCGTAGCGCCACTCAAGCGACGAATGTTGGATTGGGCCAGACTTTTGCCAGCTAAAGTTGAGGACTGATCGATGATATACCAGTGCCGTTCCAGTCCCTCAATCGCCGCTTCCAGATTGGCCGCACCCCAATATTCCGATCGCTCCGGCAGAATATCTCGATAGCGGCCGCTGCGGTAGCGGTTGACGACTTGGGTAACAGCATAGGTAGAATCCCCTAGTTTGAGCAGCATGTGAGCGCCCATCTCCAGAGAGGCTTCAAACTCTGGCTGCACCACCTCTTGCGCCCCAAGCTGATAGAGCACTTCAATTTCATCTTTGTCATGGGCACGGACGGTAATATCCAGCTCTGGGGCCAGGCTGAGGGCCCGGTTGAGCGTCAAGCGGGTGGCCATCGGGTCGGGCAGGGCGATCGCCATTGATTTGGCGGCCGACAAATTGGCTTTTTCCAACACCATTGGGCTAGCAGCATCCCCATACAGGTAGGGAATCTCGCGCTCTCGCAGGGTTTGCAGGGCCGCTTCATCGTTGTCGATGACTAAAATTTGATGCCCTTGAAAGTAGAGCATCCGCACCAAGGTTTGTCCGACTCTGCCAAAGCCTGCCACTACAACATGATCGGTGAGGCTGTCTTCAAGCCCGACTAACCGGAGGGGTTGGTCCAACTGCAATAGGTAATTGAACAAAGGCAGTCGTTCCAGCCCGATTAGCAGATAGGGAGTTGCTTTGAGTAAAAAGGGCGTAATCAGCAGCGTGGCAGCGGTTGTGCCAACGGTCAGCCCGTAAATTTGCGGCGTGAAAAGTCCTTCACTAGCCGCAACTCCTGCCAGCACAAACGAAAATTCACCAATTTGGTTAATTCCAATTCCGACTTTGAGCGCCGTCTTAAGCGGATAACCAAACAATTTCACAATCCCGGTCACGATCGCTGCTTTGCCCAGCAGGGTAACAGTCACTAGGCCTACGAGAGTGCCAAGGTTAGCGAGCAGGAATCCTGGGTCAATCAGAACGCCAATCGAGGCAAAAAATAGGGTCGCAAACACATCACGCATGGGCAGCACCCGGTCTAAAGCATGGTCTGCATACTCAACGTTAGAAATCATCAGTCCGGCCACAAAAGCGCCCATCTCAATGCTTAGCCCAATCGCTGAGGTAATTAAGGCGATGCCCAAACACAACGACAAAATGCCAAGGGAAAACAATTCTTGAGAGCCAGTCCGAGCCAGCGATCGGACGAGAACTGGAATCAGCCAAATCCCAGCTACAATCGCTCCGGCGATAAACAGCAGCGCTTTGAGCACAGCGCTGAGCAAGGCTAGCCAAATTGCGCTGGCCGGTTGAGTTAACACCGGCAGCACCGCCAGCATCAGCCCTAAGCCCAAGTCTTGGACGACCAAAATTGCCAGCATGATTTGCCCGTGGGTGGTTTGGACTTCATTCCCCTCGACAAGACTTTTCAGCACCACGGCAGTGGAAGACAGCGAGAGGACTGCCCCTAAAAAAACGGCTTTCGGCAGCGTGTCTACCCAGCCCGTCCAGTAGGCCAAGCCTCCCCCCAGCAAGATGGTGAGGATAATTTGCAGGCTACCGCCGCCAAAGGCGATCGCCCGCACTTTTAGTAGTTCTTTAAGAGAAAATTCCACTCCCAAAGCAAACAGCAGCAGGGCAACCCCGACCTTAGAGAGTGTCTCAATATTATTTTCTAGAGAAATTAACTTTAAGCCGGCTGGCCCAACAATCATCCCGCCCAGTAGATAGCCTAATAAAACAGGCTGCCCCAACCGATTAGCCAAGTATCCGACAGTGGTTGCAGCGCCCAACACCGTCACCATCTCGACGATGAGCGTCAACTCCCCTGCCATTTCTGTTCTCCTGGTTGTAATTACCTCCAGAGTATCGCCTGTCTAGCCCGAAAGATGATCAATGGCAGATGCTGATCAAAAAAGCGCTCCCCGTAAGGAGCGCTTTTGATGATTACCTTCAGTCGCGCATCGCATTAGCACCAAGAATCTGCCCAACTGCTGACCTTAAGGTCTGACGACGGTTGGGGTGGGTATTGGACGAGGCCGACGAACACCAACCGTTGCGCCAAATAAAGACGCCGCCAATGCTAGTAAAGACCCTAAAGCAAAAGACCATCCGACTTTGGCGGCATTGCCAGCAATATCTCTGGTTTGCTCAGCCGTAACATTCGGGGCTGTAGTCGGTAAATCAACACCCCCCTGCTGGGCTTGGTTAATCGCTTCCCCAGCATTTGATGCCACCAGTCCAAATGTACCAGAAATTCCGCTAGAAAGCAGCCACGCACTTACAACTAGTGTGGTTGCCCACAGCACTGCACCGTTTAACAGAGCGCTACTTTTACTCATTGGCCCACAGGTACGGGTCGTAATCCAACCCCCGACAAATAACGCAATTAGCAGGCTAATCACTGACCAAACTCCAACAGCAGAACCAATGCCGCCTGCGTCAGAGCGAGGCGCACCAGAATTGGCAATTGAGGTCAGCCCGATCGCTGCTCCAAAAGCGCTCAAAATCAGTTGAACTGTGAGGGACGTGAATAGTCCTGCCAAAATTGGCCCCCAGCGCACGCGATCGTGATAAGTTGCTGCGGAAGCTGTAGCAACAGGCTCAGCATAATTTTCGTAGTTTTCAATCGGATCGCTTGTATATCCCATGCTTTGCTCCTACTGTTATCAGAATAAAAACTGTAAGTCTATATCACTGCAACAGATCAAGATATAGAGTTTTGATATTTCAACGCATAAGCATAGAAACAGCAAATTTAGGCTCAGCTTATGACATTGAGCGAAACAAATCATCTCTCATAAGGCTTAAATCAAAATCTGTAGTCAACCTAAATCGGTAACAAATTATCTGCTTGAAATTTATCGTAAAAGTAAATACGTTTTGCTAGATAATGCTTAAAATATCTTTCGGTATAGGCTGAAACAGTACTTGTGACAGACGTATTATTTGGGGGTTATTCCTATGCTGGTTAAGTGACCGAGTAACACTACTTAAGCGGCTAGGAGCAACAGCAATGTCATTGCATAAGATTCGAGATTTTGATCCTGACTACCGCAACCATTTTGAGGATCAGGACATTATTGGTTACGACCTGTACGCAAGCGGTGATAAGGTCGGCTCCGTCAGTGATTTGCTGGTGGATGATACCGGCAAAATTCGCTATCTGATTATTAACACCGGATTCTGGGTTTTAGGCAAAGACGTGCTGTTGCCGATCGGGCAGTCCCAAATCAACTACAGCGATCGCCAGATTATTGCTAAAGGACTGACTCGCGACCAAGTGGAAGCGCTTCCCCACTACGACGGCAATATGCCGGTTGATTATGAGTATGAAGAGCAAGTGCGTAACGTCTACCGGCCAATGGGGATGGGAGCAGTACCGGTTGAAGCAGGAGCTTCTTTAGACCCAACGCCTGCTTTAGACTACGATCGCGATACCTACAATTACGACCGCGACCCAGCTCTGTATAATTTGGACGAGCAGGCTCATCAAAACCTTCGACTCTATGAAGAGCGATTGATTGCTAACAAAACCCGGATGAAAACGGGTGAAGTTGCAGTGGGTAAGCGGGTTGAAACTGAGACAGCTAGAGTCTCCGTTCCGATTGAAAAAGAGCGGATTGTAATTGAGCGCACAACGCCTGTTAATGCTGGAACTGCTGTCGCAGTTGGCGACGCCACTTTCAATGAAGGCGAAGTTGCGCGAGTGGAACTTTACGAAGAAACGCCGGATATCCGCAAAGAAGCCTTTGTGCGTGAGGAAGTCAGCATTAGAAAAGAGGTTGATCGGGAAACCGTTCAGGCTGAAGAGACGCTGCGCCGGGAAGAGCTAGATGTTGACACTGAAGGTCATCCCGTTGTGGATGGAGCAGGGAACCCAAGCCGATCTAATAAGCGCGTTTAGGCGCATAACCGGGTGGTGTAATCCAGGCAGAGTTACCCAGTAATTCTGCCTTTAACTCTCCAAAGGAACAAGATTGTGGCGCTCTCAAAGCCAGATGATTTTAATCCCGAACCAGAAAGCCCTGCTGATGCTCAGCCACTCTTAGCTGATTCTGCTGAGTTGAGCGAACTACCTACTTATCCACCTAATAGCGTCGAGTTTTCTCCACAATTGGAAACTTCGGTTCCTTTAGAAGCACCCCGGCGGACTTACCGCTTACCTGTTCAGCCTGTTGCAATTTCTAACCCTGCTTCACTGGTTCCTCCACTGGTGGGAAATTTATCCGTCAAGGCTCAGATGCCTGACCTCAAGCATCAGCACGAGGTTGAGCCGCCGATTGAGCGCCAAATTGCGCCTCAACCGGATCGCCCTACACGATCAGCAGAGGCAATTATTCCTCTACTAGAAGAGCGGTTAGTTGTTGACCGGTACAAGCGCAAGGCTGGTGAGGTTGTTGTTCGCAAGGAAATTGAAACCCGGATTGTTGAGGTTGAAGTTCGACGCGAGAAGCTGATTGTAGAGCAAGTCAGCCCAGAGTATCAGCAACTCGCAGTTGTTGATCTGGGGCCAACCCAGTCTAATCAAGTTAATGCTGCCGAGACTGCGATTCCAGCAATGGTGGAGGCTAGGTTTACATCTGCTCAAGCTGCGATCGAGTTTCTCCAGGCATTGGCAGTTGAATCTGATGGTGACTTGCAGGAGGTACAGATGAGCGTTGTTCTTAACAAGTCAAATGTGTAAACCATCGCTCAAGATTTGCGAGAGCAAGGTTCGATGACTTTTAAGCGCTAGCAAGACCGTCAATGTCTAACTTCCATCAAAGCGAAACAACTCGCTCAATAGCACAACTAACGACTTGAATCCATTTCAGAGGCACCCATGTTTTTTCACAAAAAAGATCCCATTCATAGCGTGAAAGTTGATCAGGCGAATCCTCGGTTTGCTCAGCTGCTGCTAGAGCAGTTTGGTGGCGCAACCGGAGAACTTTCAGCCGCTTTGCAGTATTGGGTTCAATCTTTTCACATTGAAAATCCAGGCATCCGAGATATGCTGCAAGACATTGCTCTAGAGGAATTCGGGCATTTGGAAATGGTGGGTCGGCTGATTGAGTCACACACCAAAAATGTTGACCAAACCGAAGCCTACCAAAGCACTTTGTTTGCTGTCCGAGGCATGGGGCCTCATTTTCTGGACAGCCAAGGTAGCGCATGGACAGCAAATTACATCCAAGAAGGGGGCGATGTTGTCCGCGACCTGCGAGCAAATATTGCGGCTGAAGCGGGTGCTCGTCAGACTTACGAAGCGCTAATTAAGCTGGCAACCGACGAAGGCACCAAGAAAACGCTGGTTCACTTACTGACTCGCGAAATCTCGCATACTCAGATGTTCATGAACGCGCTGGATTCTTTAGGAAAACTAACTGATCCGATGTTCGGGACGATTCAACCTGACGAAACAGTTGATATTTACTACAATTTGTCTTCCAACGGCAGTCAAGACGAGCGCGGCTCCTGGAATTCTGAACCGGATTTCCGCTATATTGCTGACCCGGCAGAGCAACAAGGTTCGCCAAAGCGCTAACTAAGGCCAACAGTGATGGCCCGGATAGGCTGAAGCTAATTTGTATTTAATTTAAGGAGGAAAATAATGAATGTTTTCAATCGCATGCGTCGAAGTTTAACCGTACTTGTGCTGGTGCTGGTGTTTGGATTGACGACAGCGTGTAGTAGTGTGGCAACGCGATCGCCCCAAGCTAGCTCTCCAGCCACGGACGCTAATCACAGCATTGAATATGGTCGATTAGCCCGTGGCGATTCTGCGCTGGGTCAAAACTTTGGCGACTGGGTTGTCCAAACCAGCAAAGGCTTCGTTAAAGATGCCTTTGTCCGAGATAACAACAAACTAGGCGTTGTGATTTCACCCCAAGTTCGTCCTGACGAAGTCAAACCATTGGCTCAATCCTTGGCGCAAGGCTTCCGCAAAAACTTTCCGAATCAAGATTTAACCGTTTTGATGTACGCGCCTGACAAAGAGCTGATTTTGACAGCCCGCTACGATAACCAATCAAGGCAAGTTGAGTATCAAGCCGCGAGCTAAGTGAATTTAGCGCTCAATCTCGATCGCCATAACTTGCTTGGTAATTTACACAAATCCATTTTCGAGGATACTAAAGCCATGTCTAGCAGTGATAACTACAAACGTCAGATCATGAACGATCTTGCGGGTGGCAATAAAGAAGCTCTGCCTGATCAACCTGAATCTGACTACCAAAACTTTGACGATTTTGCCCAACGCTCGTCCCGGAGTGAGCGCCATCAACTATTTAGTCAATCCTTCAATCCCAACCAAATTCCGGCTAGCCAGATGGAGCCAGAGCTGCAAAAAGCGATCGCCCAAATTAAGCCCAACGAGCGAGACGATGTAGCGCGGGAATTTTTTGGACATTTGAAAAAGCGCAGTTTGAGCGATCGCGATTTAGAAAAGCAGTTGGGCTTATCTAGCCATAACCCGAATCGGATGACGGCAGACGATGTGAGCAAACTCGCAGGCTTTGTTTATCATAACCATCCTGATGTGTTTCATGAGGTGCTGGCTGATCAGCCAGCGTTGGTGAAGTTTATGAGCAATCCGCTGGTGGGAGCTGCTTTTGGCGCGATCGCCGCTAAGTGGATGGGCGGTCGTCACTAGTCTACAAACTGGGGATTGTCAGCAGCGATAGCTGCCACTAGGCAGAACAAAAACATTTTTGTGGGAGTGTGTTGTGCTCCCACAAAAATGTCTTGATATGGCGACCTGCTAGTCAGCTCAGCCGATGGGTTTAAAAGTATGACGAGTCACAAGGAATCAGATGTTACTACAAAACAAAGAAACCGGAAATCTGGTAGAAATCAACGATTTCTTAGAGTTGATTGACCCCAATCAGCAAGAAATTGCGATTCAATCTCAATCAGGTGAGGAAGAGCAAGATCCTGAGCCGTGCCACAAGAATAAATTGCTGTTTCCATCTGGTGAGAGTTTACCGCGTTGTTGGACAGATGCTGATTATCGATCTGCCTAGACGCGCTTGAATTTATCGCAGTTCTAAAAGGGTTTTTTACAAGTTTGTGAATGACTTAGTTGTTCAGTCTTATGGCATGGAGGATATCATGTTTTATGCAACAAAACTTGCAGCAGCGCAATTGATTGCTCAAGTAGCCTCACCCTACCAAACGGTCGAGCGATTGCCGATTGAGGAAACGACAATTGTTTTTTCTGATCCTAAATTTGTTTTAGCGCTAGTGGCAGGGGTCGTGATGGCCTTTGGCTTTCAGTTGCTGTTTACCAATTTAGCGATCGCGGTTGTAGCGGCTCCTGATAGTCCATCTGATGGTGGTGACTCCGAAAGCTTGGGCGATACGATTCGCGGCATTGAAACCAAAGTTGGGCTGGGACTGTTGGTCAGTGTTTGTATTGCTTTATTTTGCGCCTCTTTCCTGGCTGTCAAGCTGAGCTTAGTCGGTAGCGGCTTACTGGGGGCAATTACTGGCATTGAAATCTGGGCAGTCTTTTTCATGCTGTTGACTTGGCTTGGCTCAACTGCCCTTGGTTCACTGCTGGGATCGGTCATTAATACCGCTACATCAGGGATTCAAGGACTGCTGGGAACTGGGACAGCCGTAATAGGCGCAAACGCAGCCAAGAATCAAGTTGTTTCTACGGCAGAAGAGATTACGGCAGCGGTGCGACGGGAGTTAACGGCTGGGTTTGACCCTGACAGCATTCGGACAACCCTGCAAAGTTCCCTCAGCAGTCTGCCTTTGCCAAAGCTAGATTTGGATCAGGTTGGCCATCAGTTTGAAAAGCTGTTGAAGGATGCTGACTTGGGCGCGATCGCGGATAGCGATTTGCTTAAAAATATTGATCGTGACAAAATCCTCAAGCTGGTCAGTAGCCGCACAGACCTTTCCAAGCAAGAGGTTGAGCGGATTGCCGATCAGTTGGAGTCTGCTTGGAAGCAAGTGATTGGGCAGTCTGGGCAGGTAGATCCAAAAGCCTTAGTTGAGCAGTTAAAATCCGCTGCGCCCGATAAGCTGAATCAGCAGTTAGGGCAAGCCGTCAAATCTGCTGCCACTCGCCTGATTCCGGGCGGAAGTTTAGCGGCTGGAGCAGTTGAATTGGGAGCAACAGCCGTCTTGAATCGGGTGCTGCAAAATACTGACTTTTCTGATTTGGACGTTGAGAAAATTGCCGCTCAGCTACAAACCCTGCCAGGAAAGTTACTCCCCTCGAATGGGCACTCGGATCAGTCGTCTAACGGGCAAGCTGGTCAGAATCATAAACCAGCCAAAACTCCGAAGCCATTTAGCGTGATTCGGGCAGATTTAGAAAACTACCTGCTATTTTCACCGCTTTGGCACCTAAATCGGGAAACCGTCAAGCATGAATTTCGGGATGTGATCTACGATGCAGCCGCTGATCCAAGCATTATTCGCCAGGAATTAGAGCTGATCAATCGCGATTACTTGGTTGAAGTGCTGTCCCTCAGAAATGACTTTACGCCAGAGGGGGTGCAGGAGCTAGCCGGATACCTAGAGGAGATTCGGGCGGAAGTATTTAGCACCGTGCGATCAGCTGAAACAGAAGGGGAATTGCAGGATCTGCGCAGTCGGGTGGAAAACTATTTGCGTTCCACAGGCAAAGAAGAATTAAATCCAGATGCAATTGGGCGCGACTTTCAAACGCTTTTAGAAGACCCAGCAGCCGGTATCGACGCGCTAGGCGATCGCTTAAGCCAGTTTGACCGCAGCACGTTGGAGCAATTATTATCCCAACGTGAGGATATCACTGCAGAAGAATCGAGCCAAATTGTCAATCAGCTCGAAAGCACCCGCGATCGCGTCTTGTCCCAAGCCAGCGAGCTGCAAGACCGCGTCCAAGGTGAAGCGCAAGAACTGCGCCGCAAAGTTGAGGACTATCTGCGCAATACCAATCAAGCCGAACTGAACCCAGAAGGGATTGAGCGCGATTTGCGAACCCTGCTTGATGATCCGCAAGCGGGATTGAGTGCTCTGAAGGCAAGGCTTTCGCAGTTCGATCGTGATACTTTGGTGCAACTGTTGAGCCAGCGCCAAGATTTGAGTGAAGAGCAAGTCAATCAAGTTCTGGATCAAGTTGAATCGGTGCGAGACAGCATTGTGCAGGCCCCGCAGCAGCTAGCGGGCAAGGCGAAAGAGCAGTACGACCAAACGACGCAGGCGATCGCGGATTATCTTCGCCGCACAAACCTGGAGGAACTCGACCCAGAAGGAATTCAGCATGACCTGACAACGCTACTGAATGACCCGAAAGCTGGCACAGCCGCCCTGCAATCGCGCTTGTCTCAAGTTGATCGGGAAACGTTGGTCAAACTGTTCAGCCAGCGGGACGACCTGACGGAAGAGCAAGTCAATCAGGCCATTGATCAAGTGCAGTCGGCGATTCGCAATATGATTAAAGCGCCGCGTCGCTTAGCCAGCCGCGTTCAGCAGCAGGCTGTTACATTTGAATCGAATCTCGAAAGCTATCTGCGCAATACCAAAAAAGACGAACTCAACCCAGAGGGAATTAAGCGCGACCTCCAACAGTTGCTGCAAGACCCTAAAGCTGGGCTGAGCAGCTTGGGCGATCGGATTTCCCAATTTGACCGCGATACGTTTGTCGCTCTGCTGTCTCAACGTGAAGATATCACTGAAGAAGAAGCAAACCGGATTGCCGATCAGGTGGAATCAAACTTTAAGGCGATCGTCGGGCAAATTCAGCAGGTACAGCAAGCTGTTCAAGCCCAGATTGAAAAAGGGCTAGGCAACGTTCGGGGCTATCTGAATTCCCTGGAGCGGCCTGAGCTGAACTATGACAGCATTAAGCAGGACTTTGGCAAGCTGTTTGATGACCCGCAGGTTGGCATAGAAGCGCTGAAAAATCGGCTTGGCGAGTTTGATCGCGATACCTTAGTCGCGGTTTTGAGTTCACGCAGTGATATTTCGGCAGCGGATGCCGACCGGATTATTGGTCAAATTGAATCTGCTCGCGACCAGGCACTGCATCGAGTCGAGCAGATTCAGCAAGAAACGCAAAAACGACTGGCAGCAGTCCAGCACCAAGCCCAAAAGCAACTGCGAGGAACGCGCAAAATTGCGGCTGGTGCGGCTTGGTGGGTGTTTAGCTCAGCCCTGTTTTCACTTGTTTCAGCGGCGATCGGCGGCTTTCTAGCCGCTGGGCGATTGATTGCTTTGTAGTGAGATTGCCTTGTAGTGAGATTGACGATTAAATTATCAGGAGGATTCTAATCATGGCTGAAACTGAAATTGTCCAAATTAATCCAAGTGGCGAAGTTGAAACGAACCCGATTTCGGTCGAGATTCCTGCTGCTGAAACCTCTATTGTGGTTCATGGTCTGGAATCAGACCCCGATCAAGAAAGCTGGCGCCTCTTTCAGGTCAAAATGACTGCATTCTTTGAGAATGTAACTGCATACACAACGGCATTCTTTCAGAATAATCGTCCGTTACTGAATAGGCTGGGCTGGCTGGCTCTAGCTTTTCTAGGGATCAGGCTCCTATTTGGGGCAGTTGATGCTTTAGACGATATCCCCTTGGTTTCAACCCTTTTAGAGCTGATCGGCTTTGTCTATACCCTGCGCTTTGTTTGGCGCTACCTGATTCGAGAAAGCGATCGCCAAGAACTAAACCAACGACTCAATCAGTTTAAGTCCGAGGTGTTTGGCAGCCCAACTTAAAGGGTGTTTGAAAAGTCAAATTGATGTGATTGCAAATCTTTGATCCCCCAACGTCAAAAAAGATTACTCAAAAGCCACCCAACTAACTTGCGTAGGAGTTAGTTGGGTGGCTTTTATACTTGCCCAAGAGTTACACACTTGCCCCCTAAATCCCCTAATTCTAGGGGACTTCAAACAACTGCCTCACTTTCCACTGGCTATGCTTGCTCCCAGAGTTCTTTAACACCGTCTTCGGGCAACCAGTCAGCAATCTCCTGAATCCGCTCCTCCGAAAGTTCTTTCTTCGTAGCTGAGAAGACAGCTTTGACTGCTCGTTTGCGATCGGCATCCTTGTGTTCAGATCCCCGCTGAAATCCAGCTTCATTCGCCACCCGAAACAGAAACCGATCGGAATTTATCTTGAAAATGCCTGGGCCTTGCCAAGGTGGACGAACTCGGCTTAAGAAACCGACGATCGGATTAGTATCTTGCCATAGGTCGGTCACTTCCATTTGCAGCGCCTTTTCCTTCGTTGGCATTACTTCTTCGTGCAGTTCATCCGCCACCCGATCAGCAGCTTCGGTCGTCATCAAATCACGCATGACTCGAAACACAACTTCTGTGAAGTCCCGTGCATCATAAGGATCGGCAAAACCGCCTTCCACCATCACTTTCTCTAAAAAAGAACGATCTTTATCAGCAATCAAAACCCTAGAGTCTTCGATTTCAGTTGGATCAATCTCTGGAATGTCTTTTCTGAAAGTTTCATCTGGCATCACTGTTCCTCTACTGTTTTGACAATTATTTTTGACTCTCAATAAATCAATAGTCCGGACAGATTTTGACAAGAAAGCTATCCATCGGATAGGGTGCATATTGTCAAAAATAAACACCAGACGGATAGCCATGGAAGCCATTGTACAAAGCCTACTGACGCAAGTGGGTGA
>JAHHGS010000018.1 GCA_019359715.1 Aphanocapsa sp. GSE-SYN-MK-11-07L
TTGTTTCAGAGTGGTTTTTCATGGAGGGTTTTGCGCTACAACAAGACCTCTTTTCGTTAGAAGTCTTATGTATCATAGCTTCTATCCCATTTTTACTATCTCCCTTTCACTTTTAATTACACCCCCCCGACACCGAACCCCCGTCCCTCGTGTCCAAACCTTTGATGCCGTAAGGCGTTGAGCACTCTCAGGAGATTCCGGTATTTTAGCCGCAATTGAAAAGTGTCCAAACCTTTGATGCCGTAAGGCGTTGAGCACGCACTCAAAAACAGCCTGTTGAAGGATTTGGAAAAGTGTCCAAACCTTTGATGCCGTAAGGCGTTGAGCACACCAGCACGTCGCCGGACGATCGCCGCTCAGTCCTGGTGTCCAAACCTTTGATGCCGTAAGGCGTTGAGCACGATAGCGCAATTTCTAGCGCTATTTGGCTTTCTGGTGTCCAAACCTTTGATGCCGTAAGGCGTTGAGCACGTAATCAAATCTCGCCAACCTATGGAGAGCCGAGTGTCCAAACCTTTGATGCCGTAAGGCGTTGAGCACGCGAGAAAAGCAACGTTGAGATATTGCTGTACTCAGTGTCCAAACCTTTGATGCCGTAAGGCGTTGAGCACGGCACAGTTGCTAACAGCACACTGTATACCGCCGGTGTCCAAACCTTTGATGCCGTAAGGCGTTGAGCACGGAATCAAAGAGAAGCGGGAAAATTTGGGGATAAGTGTCCAAACCTTTGATGCCGTAAGGCGTTGAGCACTAACCTCAAATAAAGCCATGATTGCCACCGGAGCGGTGTCCAAACCTTTGATGCCGTAAGGCGTTGAGCACAAACCCAAAAGCGCTGCGATTATTTGCCTTGTACGTGTCCAAACCTTTGATGCCGTAAGGCGTTGAGCACTGCCACTCCCCAGGACTTAGGTCAGTTGGTGTATGTGTCCAAACCTTTGATGCCGTAAGGCGTTGAGCACACAAAGGGAAACCAGACAAAAGCGCTGGATTTGAGTGTCCAAACCTTTGATGCCGTAAGGCGTTGAGCACTTCGGCTTCCAGATCCCGGATGCGCATTTGTAAATGTGTCCAAACCTTTGATGCCGTAAGGCGTTGAGCACGTGTGGAAATGGCGCTGCATGGCGACGTTGGCGCGGGGTGTCCAAACCTTTGATGCCGTAAGGCGTTGAGCACTGGAAGAGCAAAAGACAAAGTGACTCTGCCTATTGTGTCCAAACCTTTGATGCCGTAAGGCGTTGAGCACTTGATGCGCGGCACCAAGCACGTTTTCCTGGCTGAGTGTCCAAACCTTTGATGCCGTAAGGCGTTGAGCACGACAGAAATAAACCGGCGGGAACTGCAACAATTTTGTGTCCAAACCTTTGATGCCGTAAGGCGTTGAGCACTTCAACCCCTATTGGTCTAAACCCGTTGATGAGCGGGGTGTCCAAACCTTTGATGCCGTAAGGCGTTGAGCACTTATAGTTATGAGGTAGACGTTTACAGCCCACTCATGTGTCCAAACCTTTGATGCCGTAAGGCGTTGAGCACCCGAGCGCCAGAGGCAGCCCCTGCGGCCACGTGTCCAAACCTTTGATGCCGTAAGGCGTTGAGCACTAGTCGTCTATGAAGACTTGAAAGTATCCAACCTGGTTAAAGTGTCCAAACCTTTGATGCCGTAAGGCGTTGAGCACATCAAAGCCCGTCCTGACGCTTTCAACACAAAGGATATGTGTCCAAACCTTTGATGCCGTAAGGCGTTGAGCACTAGTTAGCCATTTTTAGTTCTCTTCCTCGATCTGGTGTCCAAACCTTTGATGCCGTAAGGCGTTGAGCACTTGTTGCCCCAGGAGTCCAAAAGGTTCAACAAAAAGTGTCCAAACCTTTGATGCCGTAAGGCGTTGAGCACTCAGTACAGCGAACGCCTATGACCAAGCCAATAAAGTGTCCAAACCTTTGATGCCGTAAGGCGTTGAGCACCCGCTCATGCCGCTTGGAATGCTTTGGCTCGACTGTGTCCAAACCTTTGATGCCGTAAGGCGTTGAGCACTTTAATGTTGATTGCTGCATTATGGTCACGGTCTAGTGTCCAAACCTTTGATGCCGTAAGGCGTTGAGCACATGATTCTCACCCCGATGCCCTGACGGTCTAAAACGTGTCCAAACCTTTGATGCCGTAAGGCGTTGAGCACAAAACTCAGCTTAAAATGCTGTCGGGTGACAGAAGTGTCCAAACCTTTTATGCCGTAAGGCGTTGAGCACTTGACTATGCCGATCAGGCACGTCCCTATCTCACAGGTGTCCAAACCTTTGATGCCGTAAGGCGTTGAGCACATGATTCTCACCCCGATGCCCTGACGGTCTAAAACGTGTCCAAACCTTTGATGCCGTAAGGCGTTGAGCACAAAACTCAGCTTAAAATGCTGTCGGGTGACAGAAGTGTCCAAACCTTTTATGCCGTAAGGCGTTGAGCACTAGTTTTGCGGGGCTGTCGCAGCTATCTCGAAGTGTGTCCAAACCTTTGATGCCGTAAGGCGTTGAGCACGCACAGACGACCTCAGGCGATCGCGTTTTGAATTGTGTCCAAACCTTTGATGCCGTAAGGCGTTGAGCACTTTCAGGACTGAACCACATAGCAGAGGTTCAGAAAGGTGTCCAAACCTTTGATGCCGTAAGGCGTTGAGCACACAGCAGCTACAGCATTGACACGGGTAGCGCTGGAAGTGTCCAAACCTTTGATGCCGTAAGGCGTTGAGCACAGAGTGAGATTGATTTCGCCCCGGTTCAGGAAAAATGTGTCCAAACCTTTGATGCCGTAAGGCGTTGAGCACAGAGTGAGATTGATTTCGCCCCGGTTCAGGAAAAATGTGTCCAAACCTTTGATGCCGTAAGGCGTTGAGCACTATTTGTTAGTAATAAATAGTATAGTAAGAGAGTGTCCAAGCCTCCGATGCTGCAAGGCTTTGAGCACGACTGGATTGATTAAGTTACTTACAAGACAAAATTACGGAGATCACGTCCCCTCGCCTGAAAGACATGGCTAACCTGCTCATTGTCGAATCCCCTGGCAAAATCAAAAAGCTGAAGTCCATCCTGGGCCCAACCTGGGATGTCAAAGCCTCGGTGGGTCACATCCGCCAACTTGCCAACGATGGAGAAGGGTCACTGGGGTTTGAGATTGAGCGAGATCGGATCGACTGCCGTTATGTCGCGCGAGACGACCGAGCGAGGCAGACGATCGCCGGACTCAAAAGCGCTGCCAAGCAAGCAGATGAGGTCTACATTGCTTCTGACCCCGACCGCGAAGGGGAAACGATTGGTTGGCACATCGCCCTCGTGCTCGGACTCAAAAAACCCAAGCGGATCATTTATCAAGAAATCACCGAAACCGCCGTCAGAGCCGCCGTCGCTTCTCCCCGATCGCTCGATATGAACCTGGTTGAAGCGGGTCGCTGCCGGGATTGCCTCGATAAACTGGTAGGATATAAAGGTTCTCCGCTGGTTTGGAGACTTAATAACGGTGCCAAAAGCGTCGGACGAGTTCAATCAGCCACCCTGCACCTGGTCTGCAAACGGGAACGAGAAATCCAAGTCTTCACTCCCCAAGATTACTGGTCAGTTTTTGTAGACTACGCCGAAGGATTTCGAGCCTTCTACCACGGCAGTTCTCAGACCGAAACCCAAGCACCAGAAGAAGAAACTAGCGATGATTCTGGTTCACAGGAACAAGTGACCGAATCTGTTCGCGTCTTGAGTCAAGCCCAAGCCGAGCGATGGGTGGCGATCGCCCAAACCCACCCTCATACCGTCAAACAGGTCGAGGGCAAGCAAACCTCCAAAAAGCCCCCCGCCCCGTTTACAACCTCCTCCCTTCAACAAGCCGCAGGCTCCAGACTCAAGTTCAGCCCGGAACAGACCATGCAGGTGGCCCAAAAACTCTACGAAGCGGGGCTGATTACCTACATGCGAACTGACTCTGTAAATCTGAGTCCCGACTTCTGTGCCGCCGCCCGCAACTGGCTGCAAGCCCATGACCCCAATAATGTCCCTGCTAAGGTATCCAGACAACGTAGTGCCAAGGATGCTCAAGAGGCCCATGAAGCGATTCGTCCGTCTGATATCAACACCTCCTCTGCCGCCCTCAAGCCGCAGCTCTCGGAAGCCGAATTCAACCTGTATGTGCTGATCTGGTTGAGGGCGATCGCCTCTCAGTGCAAACCCGCCCTCCTCCGCAAGACTCGGATTATGACCGAATCTGGTGCCGTGCAATGGCAAGCCAAAGGTCAGGTCGTAGAATTTGCAGGCTACGGAAAATACTGGAAAGACCTGAGTGCCGATGTCGAACTGCCTCGCCTGCACCAAGGGCAATCCCTCACCTTAGAACATGCTGGTCATGAACAGAAGCAGACGCAACCCCCACCCCGCTATACCGAACCCAAGTTAGTCCAGCTCATGGAGCGCCGGGGGATTGGACGACCCTCCACCTATGCCCCCACAATCGCCACGCTAAAGCAGCGTCAGTATGTTGAACTGCTCAAAGGGAAACTTCAGCCCACACCCCTTGGCTTAGAGGTCGATGCATTTTTAGGGAAAGCCCTGCCGGATTTGCTCGAAGCAGAATTCACTGCTCAAATGGAATCAGCACTCGATGCGATCGCAGACGGGAAACAGGAATGGCAGCAATACCTGATCGACTGGAACCGAGACTACTTTGAGCCAGCCTTGCGTCTAGCCGTGCAGGGATTACCAGAGCAGCCCAAAGCAACCAGTTACAGCAACCAGCTAGAGAAATCACGAACGCGGTGCCCCAGTTGCACAAACCCAATGTCTAAGGTGCCGACCAAGAAAATTAAGAAAGGCTATTTCCTGAAATGCGAGAATGGATGTCAAGGCACAGACGACAAAGATTTAGTGATGTTCTGGTCGGAGCGGGTGAAACAATGGTTGCTCCCTCAGCCGAAAGCCGTCCAGTCGTCTGAGCCAAAGCTGACGGAGTATCTGTGTCCGGTCTGCCGTCAGCCATTAGAGGAGTACCCTTACCGCAAAGAAGGACAGCCGAAAACCCTGCTGAGATGCTCGAACACCAAGGACAGGGGCGGCAAGAAGCATCAGGATGTGGTTTATTTCCAGAGCAAAGGGGGGATATGGTGGAGTCCGAAACTGGGCGATCTGAACGTGGCTACCCCAAACCCTCAATGAGCGATCGCCTAAAATTAAAACGAGTTGAAACGAAAAAAGATTGACCCCAACGGAGCATCATCCCGATCTGACCCCAGCCCTGGAAGAATTGCAGGGCGTGGTTGAGCGCCTTACCTTTCACTCGGAGGAAAGCGGGTATACGGTAGCTCGACTCAAAGCTCCCCGCGAGCGAGATCTGATGACCATTGTGGGTAACTTTGCCAATATTCAAGCTGGGCAAACCCTGTTGATGTCTGGCTTTTGGCGAGAGCATCCAAAGTTTGGACGACAGTTTCAAGTCAAAACTTACCGAGAAACAAAACCTGCCACCCTGACCGGCATTGAAAAATACTTAGGTAGCGGGCTAATCAAGGGGGTTGGCCCCGTCACCGCCAAACGAATTGTGGCCCACTTTGGACTAGAAACCCTTGACATCATTGAGCACCAAATTGACCGCCTGACGGAAGTGCCTGGCATTGCCCAGAAACGGGTCAAGATGATCCAAACCACTTGGGAAACACAAAAAGCCATCAAGGAAGTGATGCTGTTTCTGCAAGGGCATGGCGTTTCCACCACCTATGCCGTCAAAATCTATAAACAGTATGGCGACGAGTCGATTGCCATCGTCACGCAGAATCCCTACCGTCTGGCAACGGATATCTACGGCATCGGATTTGTAACCGCAGATGCGATCGCCCGCAATCTGGGCATCGAACCGCACTCCGAGTATCGCTACCGCAGTGGGATTGTGCATGTGTTGGGAGAAGCCTCCGAAGACGGGCATTGTTTTTTGCCGCAATTGGAGCTGATCGAGCGCTCGGTGCAGCGGCTCACCCTCAAAGACCATCAACCAAAGCCCGATCAGATTGAATCTTGCCTCCAGTCCATGATCCGCGATGGAGAATTAATTGGCGAGAAAGGCTCAGAGCGGTTTGACGGCCAAAACCTGTACTACGCCCCGTCCTTTTTTCAAGCCGAAGTTCGACTCTCCCAGCGGTTGCGACAACTCCTGCTGACCCCCGTTGAGGTCGATCTAGAACGAGTGCGACGATGGATCGAGCGATTTGTCGAAACAGCAGGATTGCCGCTATCGGCGCAACAGCGTCAGGCCGTGGAGATGGCCGCGAGTCAACGAATATTAATTTTGACGGGCGGCCCGGGAACCGGCAAGACCTTCACGACCCGAACCATCGTAGCGCTCTGGAAAGCAATGGGCAAAGAGATCGCCCTGGCCTCTCCGACGGGTCGCGCGGCTCAACGACTAGGAGAGATGACCCGACAAGAGGCTAAGACCGTTCATCGCCTGCTAGAGTTTGACCCCAAGACCATGAAGTTCAAGCGGGATATCGAGAATCCCATCCCTGCCAATGCCGTGGTGGTGGATGAATCCTCGATGATGGATTTATTCTTGGGTCACTCAATGATGAAGGCGATCGCCCTGGAGGCTCAACTGTTGCTGGTGGGAGATATCGATCAGCTTCCCAGCGTCGGGCCAGGCAATGTCCTGGGCGACCTGATCGCATCGGGCGCAATTCCAGTGGTCAAGTTGACCGAAGTGTTTCGGCAAGCCGCAGCCAGCCAAATCGTTAGCAATGCCCATCGGATCAACCAAGGGCAGTTCCCATACCTGGAGCGGGTATCGAACCAGCCCAAAAGCGATTGTCTGTGGCTAACAGCAGAGGAACCAGAGCACGGCGTTCAGGCAATCCGTGACCTGATTGAGTCTTTAATCCCGTCGTTAGGATTCAACCCCGCCCAAGACGTGCAGGTACTCTGTCCGATGACACGCGGGGAGATTGGCACCCGCAACCTCAACAAAGTTGTGCAAGAACTGGTCAATCCGCCCCATCCCAGCAAAGCCGAATTAGTGCGCGGGGGGTCGCTGCTGAGAGTGGGCGATCGGGTAATTCAACTGGTCAATGACTATAACCGAGAGGTCTTTAACGGCGACCTTGGGGTAATTGAAGGAATCGACCTTGAGGAGCAGGAAACCACCGTTCGCTATGACCAGCGCAGTGTTACCTACGATTTGGCAGACGTGAACGAGATTGCCCTGGCGTGGGCAGTCACGATCCATAAATCTCAGGGCAGTGAATATCCCGTGGTCATCCTGCCGATGTTCATGCAGCACTACATGATGCTGAGTCGGAACTTGATCTACACCGGACTAACCCGTGCCCGAAAGCTGGCGATCCTGGTCGGTTCTCAAAAGGCGATCGGCTTGGCAGTGCGGCAGGTCAGGGATAGAGAGCGATATACGCTGTTGGATCACCGATTGAAGTGAGCAGTCTCCCATCCGTCGCCAGTTGGATTATGAATATGAATATGCCCTCATCTCACTCTAGATCACTGATAAATATAAGCTCCCTTCTCGTTCGGAACACGCTCCCACTTTCCCTCTTTCACTCCTTGAGAAAAGATCCCGCTGATCCGCTTTCTGATCGCCGCCCACTCTCGGCTCGGCAATGCTCCAAAGATCTCTTTCGCCACCGCTTCAGAGGTCATCACTTCTCGTGGATGAGCAATCATCACATCGATCACCTGCTCCATCAAGCTTTGACCACGGGACTTGCCCTTGCCTGGCGCTGGTTTTGCAACCGCTGGCTCCGTGGCAGGTTGAGATTTCAACTTGGGAGGTTTCTGCGATCGCTTGGCTTTAGAGGGCGGCTTTTCTACCGCAGTTTCTGAGGTTGGCTTTGGCTGCTCCAAGGTGTAGTCTCCGCCGCGTCCTTTCGACTTACTCCATAACCCTTTCCGCACCCCTTGATTCAGTGTGGCTCTCATTCGTCCCTGCTCAGCTTTTTGATCAGCGATATTCAGATCACCATAAAGTGCTTGGATAATGGTTTCAGGTTTGACCGCGATCCCACGATGCGCTTGCAACACCTGTCCTACCGCCGCGAGTTTGCTCATGCTGCTATAAGGGGCAAGCAGCGGCAGTTGGAGGGGAGAACCCGGTTGCTTTTTATTCGCTGGGGGCTTAGCTTTGGCAGCGATCGAGGGTTTCGAGGGCTTGCTTTTGCCTTTCGTCGCTGGCTTGGGGAGCTGATCCACTTCCGGCACTAGGGTTCCGCTGAGCAAGACTGGGGGATCAGGGGGTTCGTGTAGGGTGGCGGTAGTTGAGATTGCAGAAGCATCTGAAGTTGGCAAGAATTGATCGAGCAGCAGCGCATTGATGTGTGCCAGTTGTTGTCGGGCATGAGTGGTTTGCTGGTTGCACTGATCAATCAAAGATTGGTAGCGATCGCGCTGGGCAATCAGATGTTCGATCAAGGGGGAATCAGAGGATTCGAGGGGCATGGGCTGAAGAAGCTGGAAAAGACTTTGTTGATTAGGTTGAGAGTACAGCAGTTCTGGTGCTTATGGAATGGTCAATTTGTGAAATTGAAATCCGTGATGAACTCCTCAGCGGGAACAGATAAATGCAGAGATACTGGGGGATATGGGTATCAGCAGCGAGTGTATCTCAAGTGGCTGCGGCAGTACTAGAATGATTTTGATAGATATTCAGTAGCGATTTCTCACCCTCCTGATTCGCATAAGCTATTCTCGTTTAGTCGTTTAAAAGATCTCAAAAACCCTGAAACCCATACATTTTAAGGTTTAAACACAGTTATTCACAATACAAATATAGTGCATAAGAACCTTAAGGCAAAACTGCTTTAGTGCAAAACTACTTTTACATAAAAGCAGTTTTGCACTAAAGTAAATTAGAACTAGTATACTAAATCACGATGGAAAATTAATACTCTACTTGTTTAGTGCGTTATCAGTTTAGATCCATCTTGCTATTGAACTTATGAGCAGCAGTAAAGCCCCAACACTCGTAACTTTAGGACTAGCTGGAGGGCAAGGAAAAACAACGGTTGCACTGATGGTAGGCAGAATCTTGTCCCGATGTGGAATTCCTGTTCTATTTGTTGATGCCGACCCACAGTCAAGTCTTTCTACCTTTTTAGGAGTAAAACCCTCCGACGATCGCCCGACTTTACTAGAAGTTTTGACTAAACCGGCCAAGCGAGTCCCCCTTTACAGTGCAATCCACCCTGTTCCTCAAGACGAGAATTTATTTGTGATTCCAGCAAATGATGAGCTAGAAGAAGCAAATCATTCGCTTGCAGCTTCACCAATGAGTATTTCAATGCTGCGAAACCGCCTCTATCAAGTAGATGAAACTGTTGTTGCTACTGATCAAGTAGCCAATAACTTTGGACTGATCATTGTAGATCCACCCCCTGAACGATCGCATTTGGCATTGACAGCGCTGGGTTCAGGAAATTATTGGGTCATCCCCTCTGAAGCAAATATTAAAGGGGTGCAATCTCTGGTGCGGACAAAAACCCTGGTTGAGTCATGTCAACCCCATGTTCAGCACGGAAAATTTATCGGGGTAATTCCGTTTAGAGCCAGATGGGTTGGTTTAAATCCAACAACTACGACAAGAGAAAGTATTGAGGTGATGACCGAAGTGGTTGGGGCAGAGCTAATGCTTCCTCATCTTCTAGATAGTGATATTTACAAGCGGGCTATTAATGAACAGCGATTACCCAGAGATTTAGGCAATTCTGAGCTTGAGTATCCTCTTTTGGCTTTGATCGAGCGCATCAGACCGGCTTTAGGGCGCTATAGCGATATGATTCCTCATTTTGAGAAGGAGGTGGTGCTGCTATGAGTTTGTTAGACAAAATCCGTCAGGAATCAGTTGAGCCACAAGTCAAAGTGCCGCCGCGCACCGATCCACTCACTCTATCTCTGGAAGAGAAGCCTCAAGCCCTTGCACTTAACTCAACCAATGAAGATAACTGGTCTGCTTCACTTGAAGCAGAATTAGCAGCAATTCCACCCATTTCCAATAAGAAGGTTGGTGTACGGCTAGAAGAAGATATCTTAGATAAGCTCGATCAGTTGTGTCGTCAGCATGATGTGACTATCGAAACATTGCTTGAGGGCTTTTATACCGTTTGTCATACCAAAGACACCATAATGCTAAAGGTTTTTCAAGAAGCTCAAAACCGGATTAAGCGTCGTACCAGGGCAGGAAACATTAGATCTGTATTAACTAAATCAAGAAACCTACAGGCAAAAGTAAAGCAGTAATATAGAACCATATAACTTTTGCACTAATCTACAATAGTGCAAAAGTGCTTTTTGGCGAGATTTATTAAGCAATAAAGCTAAACTCGGTCTTCATCACAGCTTACTCAAGAATATTATCTACTAAGTGATACTCCTTACTCTGCCCTGAAGAGGCTTCGGCACATCCCGCGCTGTCCCTTCGCCTTTTGCTTGATTTTAATGTGCCATTTCTTAGGTCAATTCAGCATAGATTCTCCAGTCATCACTGCTTGCTCGACAATATTAGCTGCAAGCATTACTCCACCAGATCGGGAAATAGCAATTCGGAGTCTTTGGGCGTTATCAGTGTATGTCTTTTCATTCAAAACCATGCTAATGGCGTCTCGTAATCTAGAACCGTGTAACTCATGAAGCTGAATAACCTTTCCTGTTCCAGTCCAGTTTATTCGCGACGCTATTCCTGGTTGATCGTTGGCAATGGGTATTGCCACTAGCGGGACACCATAACTTAAAGATTCCAAAGTGGTATTAATTCCGGCGTGGGTGATAGTAAGTGCCGCCTTTTGAATTAAATCTAGTTGAGGGGCAAAATTCACAACTATTGGATTTCCTGGTAAAGATGAAAACAATTCTGACTGAAGAGAACCCCCTAAAGATAGAACTAGCTGCACATCAAGGTCGGCACAAGCTTTGGCTATTTCATTAAAGATCCAGCTCAATCGGTTCTGAACAGTGCCCAAGGATGCGTAAATTAAAGGTTTACCTGTTAACTTATCAAAAGGGAAGTCAACCTTTTCACGAATCTTGGAGTTGATAAATGGGCCAGCAAAGTGAAAACAACGTGGCAGTTGTGTTCGAGGAAACTCAAACTCCACTGGTTGCTGACTAATTTGAGCTAGATCTGACCACATGCACTCAGGATTGGGATATTTTGGCAGTCCCCAGGATTGCCGCTGTGCCTCTATTACACTGCCAATCTGAAAAGCCAATAAACCCATAGCAGTGTAACCCATCTGATTTCTGAGATATGCCCACCATTCAGAATGATAATCCCAAGGCAAATGAGCGGGTGGAACTACAGGATCACTATTAAGTATGATCGCATTGCAAACAGTAATAAATGGAATTTTTAGATACTCAGCAATAGTTCCGCCTTCAAAAATAGATTGATCGATTAGGAGAGCATCTATCCCTGCCCCTTTGATTACCTCAGTACCCTCGCGGAATGAAACCATTGCACCCTTTTTATACTGATTGATGGTATAAAGAAGGGCAGCGAACCCACTCATTTCACCTAGATGCTTTAGAAACTCTGCTACAGATCCTAAAGGGAATTCAGACGCTCCAACAGGTTGGAAGTCCAGCCCAGATGCTTTCGCCTTCGCTTGAGCATCTGGAACACCAACAACCGTGACCTGATGTCCTCGGTTCAGGAGTTCGTTTCCCAGAGAGGTCATGGGATTTAGATGGCCAGCACTAGGGGGGCATAGAATACCGAAGTGGGTCATAGATACATTTTGCTCAACTTTTAAACTCAATCCAGTATGCTATATAACTCATACTTTCGATACGTTTTTTATGTTGGTTTAGTCACCTTTATTTCTACTCCAGTCAACGCTCAACTCACTCCTGATAATACGCTTGGCCCAGAACGATCAATCGTTGAAAGTCAGAGCATCAATGGCACTCCTGGTCAAAGCATTTCAGGAGGGGCATTACGTGGCACCAATTTGTTTCACAGCTTTCAAGACTTCAACGTTCAATCTGGTCAAGCAGTCTATTTAAATAATCCGACTCAAGTATTAAACATTTTGACTCGTGTGACAGGGGCCAACCCTTCAAGAATTTCAGGAACGCTTGGAGTTCTTGGTTCTGCAAACCTATTTCTGATCAACCCAAATGGCTTGATCTTTGGGCCAAATGCCAAACTCAATCTCAGTGGCTCATTTCTGGCAACGACAGCTAGAAGCGTAAGTTTCTCTGATGGTTATGTTTTTAGCGCTGCAAACCCTCAGCGAGTCCCATTACTTACAAATAATTTGCCCACAGAATTAAATTTCACTGGTAAAACTGGTTCAATACAACTTCAGGGAAGTGGTCACACATTATCTCAATCTGCTACTGGTCTCCCTTCTCCTGTCGTTGGCGCTGGGGCTAGCATCAGCGGATTGCGAGTTAATCCGGGACAAAAGATAAGCCTTGTAGGGGGTGACATTCAATTTAGCGGTGGCATAGTAACTGCTCCTGCTGGAGAAATAAATATTATTGGAATTAACACTGGGAATGTATCAATTACTTCTGGAGCTAATGTATCTTCTTCAGGAGTAAATAAGTTGGGCGACATTCAACTTGACAACCAATCCCTAATTGATGCAAGCGGGAACGGGAAAGGGTTTATTTCTCTTCAAGGTAGTGACATTACATTACTGAACGGCTCACTTGTACTCATGCAATCGCCTGGTATCGATTCAGGGGGCACCATAAATTTCAGAGCTGATTCGGCAGTATCACTTATTGGCAACACTTCTGTATCTCCAAATAGTATTTTAGATCCTGCCAAAATTCGCTCTGGAATAGCCTCAATGAATTATTTTGGAACTGGAGCCAACATAAATATTTCTACTCAAAAACTAACTCTACAGTCAGGCGGTGGAATCGTTGGCTATGCTTTATTGTCAGGTACTAGCGGCAGCGTATCAATTTCAGCAAGTGATTCTGTTCAAGTAACAGGTAGTGCTCCAACTAATTTCTTTGTCAGCTTTAGTCCAAGTGCGATAGCTACAGGCAGTATTTTCAATGCTTCGAGCGGAAATATTTCAATCTCAACAGGAACTCTATTAGTTAGTGACGGAGGAAGTATTATATCAGCTACGTATGGAACAGGTAAGGGAGGAGATATTAATGTTCGCGCAGCCAACTCAGTAGAGGTTTCAGGGTTTACAAATTCTAATTTTCCAAGCTCAATAAGTTCTTCGGCATATAGTACAGGCAATGCTGGAAATATTGCTATTACATCACCTAAAGTTGGGGTTCTTGATGGGGCAAGTATTAGCACAAGCACTGTTGCAGGAGGCTCGGCTGCTAATATTGACATAAATGCCTCTGAGTCAGTAATCGTGAGTGGATATGTCATTTCATCAAACTTTGGATCGGAAGCAGTCTTTCCTACTTTGATTAGCTCAGGAGCTATTGATCTCCCGCCACTTCCTGATGCTCTCCAGCAAATACTTCAGGTGCCAGACACGCCGTCAGGAGATGCTGGAACAGTCACAATTAGAACAAGTAATTTGGATATTGATGATTTTGCACAAGTATCAGTAAGAAATGACGGTACTGGAATAGCGGGCAACCTGGCTATCTCCGCTAACTCTATTACTCTCAATAATGGAAATTTGACTGCTGCAACAGCAAGTGGTGACGGTGGAAATCTTCAACTTGATGTAGGTTCGCTCTTCCTACTTAGAAATCAAAGTAATGTTACTGCCTCTGCAACTGGTCAAGGACAGGGTGGGAACATCAATATTCATACTGGAGTGCTGGTTCTCAAAGATAATAGCAGTATCAGTGCAAATGCAGATCAAAATACTGCCGGGAACGTATCGATCAACACTCGTGGACTCTTTACTGACAAAACATCAACCATCACCGCTACCTCTAATTTGGGGCCACAGTTCGATGGGATTATTCAAATTGATACCTCCAACATCGACTTTACCCGTGCCGCTATCCCTGAAGTTTTTCCGCAAAACCCAACTTTACTCGCCCTTTGCCAACCCCAAACCAGCGGTGGTTCAAGCACATTGATTGTAGAAGCCTTGGGAGGATACCAGATCCCCGTAGAGATGCCGTCAGGGAACGAACCGAGCTGGAATTCGTCTAGTCAAGCGCAAGCGAAAACCTCAGTACCCGATCCTCAAAACAATATCGCTGTCACTTGGAAAGAGAATCTAGATGGCACCATCAGCTTTGTCGGCGCACAAGAATATGTCGTAACGACCCAAAGCATCGTGTGCAAAAATACGAAACGATAAGAATGACTGATTTTTCGATCTTTAATTCTAGGGCTTGGCAAAAACCAGAGAATTCTATTTTCAAAATCTCTTTATTTGGAGGATGCATTAACCTTACGCTACTAATTGCTACACCAACAAGCGCTCAGTCACTTAATATTCCAAAGCTTCTCCCTCCTCCTCCGCCAACCCTGCCGCAACCTCAGCTCTTACCCCCCACTTTACCTCCCTTAACGCTGCCCCCTATTCCTAAAGCCCCGATCGCTCCTGAACTCCCTGAAGGAAACGTTAGGGTTACAAAGTTCAATTTCCGCTACAATCAGGTCTTTTCAAAAAAACAGCTTACAAACCTCGTTGCACCTTTTCTTGATCAAGAGTTATCTACTCAACAATTCAGTCAAATCCTGGAAAAGATTAACCAATTCTACAAAGACGCTGGTTATGTACTTGCCTACAGCACCTTTCCCGTCGATGTGAATCAGGACATTGACCCCAGCGCCGCCAGCCTTACCATTGACGTTACCGAAGGGACGGTTTCTCAAATCAATATTGAAGGCGCTTCCCGTCTCCAGCGGTATGTTCGCTCCCAAATCCATGCCGCTGTCACTCCCGCTTTCAATATTAAAAAACTTGAAAGTGCCTTGCGTTGGCTCTCCGTTGATCCGCTAGTCAAGGAAATCTCGACTGAAATAGTGGCGGGGGAGTTGCCGGGTCAAGCAATCCTCAAAATTAAACTCGCTGCGACTGGGCCGATCGCTCTGATTGCGGGAACCGATAATTCACGAACACCCACCGTTGGCAGTTGGCAACGTAGCCTTGAATTTAGTCACGCCAATTTGAGCGGACTCGCGGATCGCTTGGACGTGAGCTACCTCAATACCCAAGGGTCAAACGCCGTACAGTTTAGCTACAGCCTACCCATTACGCCTCAGCAAACAACCCTCTCGCTTTCTGGCACCTGGGCAAAAAGCACAATCATTGAAGAGCCATTCAACGTTTTAGATTTAACCTCAAATTTTCTCAATATCGACTTAACGCTCAGCCATCCCCTGTTCCGCAGAGCTACTGATTCAGCGTTGCAAGAATTTAGGGTTGGATTAACCGGAAGCTGGCAAGACTCGCAAAGCAGCATTTTAGGGCAACCCTTTCCGATTTCCCCCGGTGCTGATGATCAGGGGAATACAAATTTACGGGCACTCCGATTTTTTCAAACCTGGAGCCATCTAGGAAATCAACAAGTTTTTGTAGCTCGGTCTGAATTCAGTGTTGGCTTAGATGCATTCGGGGCCACCATCAATCCCACTCCTCCTGATGGGCAATTTTTTAGTTGGCAGGGGCAAGTTTTATGGCGGCACCGCTTACCCTACAATCTGTTGCTGACCTCGCGCAGTAGCCTCCAATTGGCAGATCGCCCCTTAGTATTCACTGAGCAGTTTACTTTGGGGGGTGTGACCACCGTGCGCGGCTACCGCAATGATTTTTTGATCGCAGATAATGGTTTTGCCAGCAGCTTAGAGTTAGGAATACCTGTATACAACGGTCGCAAAGGGGCAGTTGCGGTTAGTGCCTTTTTTGATTTTGGAACCGTATGGAATCAAGGAGATAATTCCGCTTTGTTAACCCAAACAATTGCTAGCACTGGGTTTGGTATTCAATACAACTACAGCGATCGGGTGAGCACTCGGCTGGATTTTGGTTTTCCGCTGGTTCGGTTTCCGGGAGATGAATTTGCATGGCAAGATTTAGGCATCAGCTTTTCCGTGCGAGTCGGCCTCTTTTAAGATTTTTGGCGATCGCGTTTGCCACGCTGCTGATGATGGGGCTATTGGGCAACATCAAAGCAACGGCAACTGACCCTGATCAACTGGTGCAAGCTGGCCATGTTTGGCTGGATCGGGGGCAACCCCAAGCCGCGATTCCACTCTGGCGACAGGCCCTACAACTCTACCAAACGGCTGGAAACACAGAGGCGATCGCGGGAACGCTCCTCAATCTCAGTAATGCTCACCAAGCAATGGGGCGGTTTGACCTGGCCTGCCCGACGCTACTTGAAGCACTCAATTCCTCCCCTGCTAGCTGGATTTGCGATCAGAATACTCCGTTACAGCCTCTGACAGGCTTCATTCAGTCAGTCAAAAATCAACCCTTGGCACCGGCGCTCCTGGAAAATCTGGGGAATGTGCTCACCCGCTTGGGACGATTGGAACTGGCCCAATCCCTAATGGAGCAAGCAATACCCTTGGCTTCTCAACCCGATGGCGTAAGGCTCAATCTGGCAAATAACCATTTCTGGCAGTTTCAACAGGCCCTGGATCGCTATCAGAATACGACCGATGCTGCCACCCAAGCTGAATTGATGGCTTTGATCCAAACTCAGTATCAACAGGCAGGAACGCTCTATCAACAAGTCAGCCAAAGTCAGAATGCAGGCATTCGCCTTAAATCACAGCTTAATGAACTAGAAATGTTGCTTGATTTCCAATCTTGGAGCGATCGCCATCCCGGACTGATCAGCGTGGATCAGTCGCGGTTGTCTTCATTACTGGCAAGTCTTTCAGATAGTGATTTTTCAGTATTACCGGGGCTGGCAGGCTTGAAAGCTCAATTGACTTTTGCCTCTCGATTGGGACAACTGGCCATTCCTGAGCGTTTTCAGCAGGCCTACCAAATTAGCACTCAGGTTTTAGCTCAAGCTCAGCAGCAACAGATAGAGCGAGGGGTATCCCTTGCCTATGGGACGTTGGGACAACTTTATACTCAAACCCAACAAACGACAGAAACCCAACGCGCTTATGAACTGGCTCTTGAGTCAGCACAAGCCATAAAAGACCCTGGTTTGCTGTATCAATGGCAATACGGATTGGCAAAAATCTACCAACACCAGGGCAATTTGGTGAAATCCAATCAAGCCTATGAAGCTACCTTAGATTCCCTAAATGCCATCCGACCGTCACTATCGGGAATTAATCCAGAAATCCAGTTTGCCTTCACCACCAAAATCGCCCCTATCTACCAAAAATATGCCCAACTGCTGCTAGCTGGAGACAGACCAGACATTGAAGGGGGATTACGGGTTCTAGAAGATTTGAAGTTAAGGGAGTTGGAATCTTACTTGGGCTGCGGTCGCTTAAATCTACTCCCACTCACCCAGGTTCTAGCCAACAATGCCGCCTACGTCTACTTGTTCACGCTTGATGACCAGATGGAAGTCATTGTTCGTGACCCGTCTGGAAAATACCATCGGCATCAGCCCAACAGCGCAGTAGTCAGACCAGCTTTTGATGCCCTTAGCCAAAATCTTCGGGAAACAGACTTTCGCAATTTACCAGAAACCATGATTCGTCGTTGGGGGCAAACCCTCTACTCCCAGCTCCTTGCGCCAGTTGTCTCCTTTCTACCCGTTGGCACCCCTTTGGTCTTCATTCCCGATCTGAGCTTTCAAAATTTACCCTTCAGCTTGCTATTCAATGGGCACCAATACCTGGTTGAAAACTATCCGTTAGCCATCAGCACTCCTGCCTCTCGGACTCCAAAACCATTAGCATCGAATCAATTCCGGGCGCTAATTGGAGGGATCTCTGTCTCTGCTCCCAGCTTTGCCGCTGCTCAATTGAGTCCCTTACCCAACGTCACATCAGAGGTTCAGGGCATCAAAACCAATCTGAGGCAGGAATATCTCCTTCTCAATGAAAATTTTACCGTCGCAGATTTATCACAAGCAGCAGCCAAAGGATTGCCGATATTGCATCTGGCAACTCACGGTCAATTCAGTAGCTGCTTAAAGACACTAACCTCGGCAGCCCAAAGACACTAACTTCGGCGGCCTAAAGACACTAACTTCGGCACCCAAATGACAGCAACCTCGGCGGGTCATTTTTGAGAAACTTCGGCAGGTAATA
>JAHHGS010000019.1 GCA_019359715.1 Aphanocapsa sp. GSE-SYN-MK-11-07L
TCAACATCTACTGGATATCTTTATTGCAAACTTAGACTTAGACCCCAGCATGATTAAATCCCATCCCAACTACCACACTCTTTGTGACTACGGGGCTATCATTGCCTAAAACTGTCCGGGGTATTGAAGTAGGTGGATAGGATTAATTCTAAGATAGAGAAGCCCCTTGCTTGGATACCAATGCCTGCTCCTTTACGAGTAATTCTGAACTAAGTAGGTAGGCGAGATTATTTTTCAGATGAGCTTTGACCCAGTAAGGTTTGCAGCCTTCAGCATCTTAAATTTAATTAAGCCCACCTACTTACGAGGAAGAGCGAATATTGAACGAGTTACGTCGGGCAACAATAGTGCCCCAACGGACTTGCGACCGCGCGCATATGGTGCGCTGAAATGCTCAAGGCTGACGCGCCTGCGATTGCTGAGATTTTCGAGTGTTGTGCACCACCTTGCGGCGCTGGTTTGTGGGGCGATCGCCATCATCAATCTCAATACCAGTGGCGGTGTCCTCAAAGCCTTCAATCAGACACTGGGGCTTTTGAGCAGGGCGGTGGAGATTGTTGCCGCAGAACAAAACCAGTATTTACTAATGGCTCAAATTCGAGGTCGCAATACGCTGACGCAGCAAGCAGTTCAAGGTCAATTTGAAGTGGTACAACCTTTGGCTCAAACAGATTTGCTGGTGAAAGACAGTCAGGGCAAGCTCTATCGGGCTGGAGAAACTCAAGAGTCTCAAATCTTAATCACTCAGGTACAGATTCAGAGGCAGGGCACTGTGGCACAGTCTATTCAAGAAATTCGGCTAGAAGATGAGTCAATTGCAGATGCAATCTCACGAATTCCCCAAAGCAGTCACATCTATATTTCAGGTCTGTTGACCGTCGAGGATGCCGAGGATCTGGTACCGCCCAATTACCCAGATCGCTTCAATTCGATTCGGCTGCAGCCGGGAAGTGGCATCATTAGAGTGCATCTAGAAGCTGCCAGCCCTGCTGATGTAGTTTGGGTGTTAGGAGATTACTTAGCTAGCGGCAGTTTGATTGTGAGGTCGATTCATGTTCAGTTGTAAAGAAAAGCCATTAGACTTGTTGCTCTATAAGATAAAGTGATGAAACCTCCTAATCCAATAAACAACGGTGCTAGACATTGAGCGTGCGCTCTCTAATAAGCGGCTACTACAGGCATTAACCGGACTCACTCGCAAGGGATTTGAGCAGTTGTGCGTAGTCTTTAAGGCAGCTTGTCAAGCAGACCTAGCGAATGATACAAGACCCCGTCGTCGCGCCAGAGGTGGGGGTTGAAAAGCACGACTTTAAAGGACTTTGGACAAAGTATTTTTCATTGTCCCAGCACGCTAGTCGAAACTACCCACTTTAATGGGAGGCTTTAGCTGCTACACACTTATGACCCACAAGAGTCAGGGTCTTACCGTTCAGAGATCTGAGCTATAGCCGTTAGTTAAATTAACAGCGAAGCCAGAGACCAGGACTTTTAGCCCCTTCCTAATAACCCCTGGACTGAAAGTCCAGGGGTTATTAGGAAGGGGCTAACGACTTAACTCAACTACGTAATGCTATACTACTTCCTCAGTGGAGAGAATGATTACTTCAAAACGTTTTTGCAACAGAACTAAATGCCTTCGAATCCGTTTGTTGAGTTCCGACCCATAGCTTAAGACCCATCAGTTCAGCGTGGAATGATCGACCTCGACCCCTCGCTCAGCTATCCTCTCTTTGATGTCTTGATAGCTTAAGGGATAGCGCCAATACCACCGAACCGTGAGCAGGATGATTTCGGGCAGAAAGTGTCGCCACTTGAACAGGTCGGCAAGTTTTCATCAACGAGAGGACGCAGAGGAGGATAGCCTCTCACATTATCATCAGATAGCTCCCTGAACTCGATTTTTGCGACACAAATCGTCAAGCAGGGCAAACGCATAAAAAAATTAAGCGATTGTCCCATAGAGTTCTGAACTTCGTAAGCAATAATGCTTAGGGGCTGGAATGCGTCTGCTGCAAAGGTTGAAGATTTTCATGCGTTTGCCCTGACTCGTCAAGCTACTGATTAAGATTTGCATCGATTACCTTGCTATACTTATTTAGGGGTGGCAAACTACTTTAATTGATTTTCAAGGATCTATACATGGCTCGAAAGCTGGTTCAGGGATCCTCAAATGTTGAGGAAATTTTACCAGTTAATAAAATTCGCAAGGATGGGGGCACACAGCCTCGATCAAGGCTTGACCGAGCCACAATTGATCGATATGCAGAAGCTATAAGAAGCGGTTACAAACTCTCTGCCTGTGATGTCCATTATAATGGCGTATTCCATTATCTTTCAGATGGGTTTCACCGTTTTGAAGCCTATGCGACATGCGGTATTACTGATATTCCTGTCATCATTCATCAGGGCAGTCTCCGCGATGCAATTCTTTTCTCAAAGGGAGCAAATGCAGAACATGGGCTACCCCGCTCAGAAAACGATAAAAGACGTGCTGTTGTCTCTATGCTCGCTGATGAAGAGTGGAGCAAGTGGTCAAACCGGGAAATTGCCAAAGCGTGTAAGGTTTCTGAATATTATGTAAGAACGGTCAAGAATGATCTATCTGCGATTGAAACGCAGATAAGCGAGAATGATTGTAAACTCACTAGCCGTAATAATTCATCCGAGTCGAAAATTAAAGCAACCGCTCAAAGTACAGGGCTTACTGAAGAAATGGTAGTTGCTGCAAAAACAAATGTGGATAATCGTCAAGAGGTAAGCCTAGCTCGTCGTGGTAATACTCTCTATGCAGTCAACACTGGAAATATTGGAAAAAATCGCACGGGTAAAAACATAGCTGACCCAGTTGAAACTATTGAGAGCACTCTGTCAACTCTTCACACACAATTCTCTTCAACTTCATCTGAACAACCTAAGATTCAGGATCTAGACATTGAGAAAATTAGGTCTCCTTTTCCAGCACAAGTAAGTCCTCGGCAAAGACTCAAAAATAAGATTCCTGAGCTGCCTGCTGAAGTTATATTGCACCCTAAAACTGAAGGGAAAACGGTTGAAATTCCAGACTTTTCTGTCGAGCCAGGAAGTTTGTGGAAGCTTAGTGAGAAACACCTTCTCTTCTGTGGAAGTATTTCATCCCCTGTCTTTACGAAACAGCTTCCTAGCGAAATTGAACTTTTCCTCAATTTCTACTCAACCCTTAATCTTCCAGCAATTTCTGCCAGATGCCCTCTCATTCTTCCACTTGATTATAGTGTGTTTGGCTTTCGAATACTGAGAAATTTTATTGAAGAGGTTTTGCTAACAAACACTGATGGCGGCAGCAACGTGGTGGTTGCAGACTCTCCAGACCCACCACTGCTTTTATTGATTCACCTGGCAGATTGTATCTTTCATTGCGCATCATCTAGCCCCTCTAAATGTAAAGACATCATTTGGTTTTGGCGTATGTCGGGACGACATGCTAAGCAAATCAGCTAGCTTATCTGAGATCTTGCACCAATCTCAATAAGGGTTGCTAAAAGCTTATTTTTAGAAGCATAAGGTCATCCTCTACCCCAGCACACTTAGGTAAAATCAGCCAGTTCATTGTCCCAGCACGCTAGTCGAAACTACCTGACCTTGTCTAGAAAAAGTGGATAGGGAAGTTAAGCTGCTTCTGGGGGTAAGGGAAGCGAAGCTGTCAATGGCTATGGATGCATTGGCTTATGTTCTGGCAGACCGGGCATTTGGCAAAAGCTGGCGCAGATACCGCTGTCACTAAGAAGCACTTACTGCTGGGGTCAAGCACTGAATTCTCAAATTGGAAACCTTCTAGAACTGCTAACAATTGATGGATGAGATTCATGGCTAAAGCAAGCCCAAAGCTGGATCTCTCCATCATCACAACTACTCATCACCAAAAGTTGGGAAGAGCCAATCATCCCTCCTGTTCCAGCCGATACAGCAGTGGTAGCAGGAGTGGTCTTTCCAAAAGGCAACCTCTACCTGCAAATCCGAGACAAGCTAGATAGCATTTATCCAGACGAAACATTTGCAGCATTGCTTTCTAGACGTGGGCAGTCGGCTCACGCGCCTTGGCAGTTGGCTCTTCAGCCGCTTGACGTATAGCGGTAACTAGCTCAGGAGATGCCCCACAATGTTGTGCAATTTTAACATCAGACCACTGTTGCCACTCCAAGTCTTGCAACAAGGTTGCAACGCGCATTCTTTGATGGTGTTCTGAAGATATACCAGCATGATCTGCATCAGCACCGAGCGAAAAAAGAATTGCGTCTCGCTGTCCACCTGAACGGATGACAACTGGAATTGAAGAAATCTGGAAGTGATTAAGAGTTTGATGGTTAGGGATGTAAGTTCCTGACCAGTAATTTTGTCCGTCGTAGAAAACAATGATGGCTTTTTGAATGTTGTCGGCAAACGCTTCGCAGCACTCTGTTTCCCAGGCTGAGCTCCGAAGAGACTGTAAAAATCTCTGGCTGTCGGGATAAAGCGTCATAACAATCACGAGGGCAGGTTGTCTGAATTGTTTCAACTAACTGATTCGTCATTTTTGCTTATCCAATCTGTTTTACCACGCGAAGTATTCGACATCTCAAGACAACCAGAACATCAGCATGACTAATGTTCTAATGTCGAGTTTGATCAGCCCAGGGAGTCAATTTTTGAGAAACAGTCTTTAAACCATAGTCAATCATTAATCCAATTAGACCTATCAGTATGATGCAAAAGAGAACTTTATCCGTTTGAAAAAAACGCTGCGCTTGGATGATTTTGAAACCCAGTCCATTTTGAGCAGCAACCAGTTCTGCAATTACCAGAAAATTCCATGCCCCAGAAATGTTAACCCTCAAGGTGTCTAATATACTGGGGAATGCTGCTGGGATAATCACTTTGAACAAAACATCGCGACGATTTCCACCCAAAGTATAGGCAACATTAATCATGTCGCTGGGAATAAACTTGACAGCATCAGCGGTCATAATTGCGTTGTACAAAACCACTCCTAGCATTATAATTAATACTTTTGAGGCTTCTCCTAATCCCAACCAAATGATGATTAGCGGTACAAAAGCAGTAACTGGCATATACCGAACAGTGCCAACGATTGGGGCAAACAGACTATCCATGCTGTAAAACGTACCCATACCAACTCCCATCGGTACACCAACAAGTGCAGCCATCAGGAAACCCGCTAAGACCCGACCACTGCTGACTAGTACGTCGATCAAAAGGTTATTTTCAGCAAACATTTTTATGCCTGCTTGAACTACTGCCGTCGGAGTCGGCAGAAACATTGCTGGAACTACTCCTGCATAGCTGAAAACTGCCCATATCAGAAGCGGTGCTGCTAAAGATAAGCTAGAAATTGAGAGTGCCAAACGCTTAGAAAATCCTTGGCGTATGCTCCAAAAGATGGAAGATTGTAAATAGGTGTGCTGGCGAGTTACGGTATTTTCAGAAATCCGTGAATATTCAACCATAGGTACTACCTTCGGATAGAAAAATTTAGAGCTCGCCAACGAACGAGACTAAAGTATGGCTTCTAGGGCAAGTCAAGTATCGTATCGAGGTTAGATTATCAAGCTCTTGCAGAATCCCATCATGGGAATCTTCAGGGAACAATTCCAACCTTGCGTTCATCACAGAGATTTGATAATGGAATCATCGTATAGTTGATTAACTTGCAGCAGTTGGGGAATCATTTTGAAATCATAGGCAGCTTTTGAATTCAATTCCAAATTACTCCTTAAATTGTTTGGATTGCTCTTGTTGAAAGCAATAATTTTGTTACCCTCAATGTCAAATAACTTGACCAATTTCAATTGTTCTTTGACTTCTTCACCGGAAATTCCTAACTTGTCTCCTGTAATTTTCATCGCCTCTGGATCTGCTGCGATCGCCAGTCTCACGGCCTTGTCGACTGCCCTAAAATATGCTTTTAGATCTGCTTTTCGAGACTGAAGAACATTGTCATGAATCATTACTACATCCGCAATGAGATTTGTATTTTCAGTGGAAAAAACAACTTCCCCATCACCCTGTTGAGCTGCTTTGCGCAAATAGGGTTCATAGCTAACTGCCAAATCCACTTGTTTCGATGCGAAGGCGGTTGCTGCATCGGCGGCAGCCATATCTTTGATGGCAACATCTTTTTCTGTTAGCCCTTCTTTACTTAAATATGCCCGCAGGAGAACCTTTTGAAACAGAATATCTTCGCGCGCAATCGTCTTTCCTCTAAGATCCATGGGCGATTTTATTTCCCGTCCAATAATGCCATCCCCTCCATTGGAATAGTCAATCAGATAGACTATTTTTGCCGTTGGATCTTTAGCTGCAACTTGAACTGCTGTACCCGACGTGAACCATGCAATATCAAGTTTTTGAGCAAGAAATGCCGTTTGCTCTTCACTTTCGCTAGAGAAGAAGAGATCTTGAACATTTACATCCTGTTCTTTAAAAAAGCCTTTCTCTACTGCAATATGATGACCTGCATATCCTACCCAATTGTTAGTACCAGAAACTAATGGGGTAGCTTGATTAGCATTCTGAGTAGAACAAGCTACGGTGATAAATAGTGATGCAAATGCGAGTCCCAAGAGTAATCGGTACTTAGAAAACTGAAGTGGAAATAAATTAACCATGATCAACATATGTTCTGTAAGTTAGTAAGTGACAAAAATTCAAGGTCTCTGGCTTCGCTGTCAAATAAGTTACTAACAGCACCTAACCTACATTCCGCTAATCTGAGCTGTTTACTTCTTAAACTCAGCGATAATTGATCTTGCATTTTTCGGCTAAGTAGGTGGGCGTAATTAAATTTAAGATACTGAAGCCTGAAAGCCTCATTTTGTCGAAGCTCATCTGAAAAATAATCCTGCCTACTTACTTATAGAACCCATTTAGGATCTCATGCAGTAGTTAAGCGCCTTAAGAGAAGTCTGATAAAACAGAGTTTGAGCTTCGTATTCGCATTTTTGAGCGTCCGCTCAAAATTCTTAACGAGGATCTTGCAGCGGTCAACCCAAGCATTCGACCGTTCATAGGGCTTCGCCCCGCCAAAGGCGTACACCCATCGAATCGGAATCGGAACAAACCCAGATTGCCCCTGTTCCTCTTTTTCAGCTCTTGTCGGTTTTGGGGCAAGTTGAAAGCGGATTTTGGTCATGATTTGGGGATACACCTCCTTGAGGGCTTGAATCAAGTGAGCAGGATGATACCCATGGTCAAGCAGAATCGTGATCTTAGGAATATTCACCGGCTTGCTCCGAAAATAGTCGATATTTTGGCTCAGCATTTCAATCAACCCTTGGTCATCTGAAACATTCGCCGGGGGGCAATGGGTAAAAAAAGGAAAGCCCAGTGTATCGATTGCCAAGTGTCGCTTGATCCCATTGGTGCACTTGTATCGGCAAAACCCTTTCGAGGTGAGGGCTGCATTACAGGTGTTGTCTACCGCTTGGGAGTCGATGATGAGAAGCATTGTCCAGTTCGGTTTTTTTAAACCTGTTGACGGGCATGAGCATGCAACACGTCTAAAATCTTATCCATCACACCCCAATCGCGCCAGTGCTGATAATGGAAAAACACGGTCGAGTAAGGAGGCAGGTCTTTCGGCAGATTGACCCAGTTACAGCCATTGCTAAGCTGGTAGAAAATCCCATCCAAGATTTGACGCTTTGACCACTTGGGGGGGCGCGTCCGCCTCTTTTTCGGTAAGAGCGGTTCGATGATGTCCCATTCTGTATCCGTTAAACTGCTCGTGTAGGTCATCTGTTTTATCCTCCGTTTAACCCCGCATTCAGATTCTCTCAAATATCTTAATTCTAGACTTAAGATCCTAAATGGGTTCTATATAGATTTACAGCATTCGATTCTCTTTTGAAACTTATATTGCCGGGTTAACATGCCACCGACAGGATGATTTTTTGAGTTGATTAGCTGTCGTCCCCCAGTGCCTGTAGAACCTGGCGTTTGATTTGAAGAAATTCGCTGGAGAGTTTAATATCGAGATTCCGATTTTTTGGCAGATCGATTTTGAATTCTTGATGAATTCTACCAGGGTGAGATCGCATGGCATATACTCGTTGAGACAAGTAAACTGCTTCTTCCACGTCATGAGTAATCATCAAAACCGTTATATGAGTTTTCTCCCACAATTCCAACAAAAAATGCTGCATTTGCTCCTTTGTTTGAGCATCCAATGCTCCAAAAGGTTCATCCATTAACAGAATGGCAGGTTCAGTTGCTAAGGCGCGGGCGATCGCAACTCGTTGCCTCATTCCTCCTGATAACTGTTTGGGATAGGCATTGGCAAAATCTGTCAGCCCTACGACTTCTAGAAAATACTTCACCCTTTGCTGTTGTTCTGCTTTTCGCACCTTGCACAGCCCCAAACCAAAAGCAACATTCTGTGCAACTGTCAGCCACGGATAGAGCGTATAGCTTTGAAAGATCATGCCGCGATCTGACCCTGGTCGCCCAGTTACCGATTTCCCATCAACAAATACTCCTCCAGCAGAAGGGGTTACAAGGCCAGCAATGATATTGAGCAAGGTTGATTTACCGCAGCCCGATATACCAACCAGACAGATAAATTCGCGCGCTTGAATGTGTAGATCCACACAGTCTAGTACGTTGACACAATTTATCTGCGCTTTGTAGTGTTTGCAAATTTGCTGCACTGAAAGCTTCGCTGTTTTTCCATCAGTCAGAAACCCTGTTTCTCCCTCTAAGCAACTACTAATCGCAAAACCATTTGTTCTTGAAATCTGAGTTGGCAAATTATCAACCATATAAATACCTAACTAAGATTGAATACATAAAAGCCCGGGAAAACCGTTCCTGAGCCAAAAAACTCAAGAATTCAGTTCTCCCGGGCTTTTATCCCGCCGTGTAACCAGTGTGGAAGGTTAAAAACTTTTCCTCATTGGTTTGCCTCTCTCGGACCAGTCACATTTCGCTACTCAAGACGAAAGCCGGAACCCTAGAAGCTTAGATTTTTTTTACGCAAACCTAGGTTGGTATTTACATAAGCAACATCATTAATCAAGTCCCTATTCTAAACTGTATTGGATTTAACAAAATTAGATTTTTTCGTCACAACCGCTTTAACAATTGGTTGTGGGTTTTCCAGCCAGGGGTAAAGGTAGCGGTGCGATGTAGAAAGTTAAGTGTTAAAGAATTAACAGGGCTATTTCATTCTAAATAATTGCTTGAGCTGCTTGACTGACAAAACTACGAAGCTGGAATGCGACTGAGGACAACGAATTCACGCTGAAACTCCATTTCTTGTTGCCGCTTAGGGCCTGTAAATAAATAAGTTCATTCTTTTTTGAGGGGTTGAGTACGAGGATGGAGCATATAGTTCGACTGCGGGCAAATCTTGTGTGGAGTGATCTTGAGAGTTGCCATCTCCGCATCTGAGACTTTGACTTTGGTGGGGTAATGTCCTTTCAGTTGGGCTGCTTTGACGGTTAAACCGGTGTGGGTCGTTGTTCCTCGAATCAAAGCAGTCAGGCGGTTGAGTGAACGCAACGGCTTGCCTGCCCAATTCAGTGAAATAAAGCTGAACAGGCGATGCTCAATGGGATTCCATTTGGAGGCACCAGCGCGATAATGACAAACCATCACCTCGATTCGATAGCAGTCAGCTAAGTGTCGTTGCAGTTGCCGTTTCCAGTTACGCACTCGATACCCATTGCTGCCCCCGGCATCGCACAGAATCAACAGTTTACTTTCGTCGGCAAAACGAGGACGGTCTTTGCGCTCAAACCATCGCTGAATGGCATCAACCGCAAAAGCGGCAGGATCGCCAGACGTGCCAACATAAACAAAGCCTTGATTGTGAACTACGTCATAAATTCCATAGGGGACAGCCTTGGCACTGGCATCTTCTGGAAATTCATGGTCATTGACCTCCTCCGCTTGCTGCGACCATTGTTGCCCAGCATTTTTGAAATTCCCAATCAGTTCTTTTTTCTTGGTATCGACACTGATGACCGGATGTCCTGCTGTGATGAAGCGTTGCTTGATGCGGTGGATGTAGCGGAATTGTTGATCCCGCTGCGGGTGCTGCGTCGTCGCCACCGATTTGCGATTGGCTTTGAGCGAGTAGCCTTGCTGTTTGAGCAACCGTCGAATGCTGACATGGCTGAGCAAAACCCCAATCCCTGCCAGGGTCGCTTGGAGATGACGCAGACTCTGACGAATCCATTCGCTGGCACCACAAGGGTCTCCTGCTGTATCGCCTGCCACGATGGTTTGCAATATTGTCTCGACCCCTGCTAGTTTTTTCCCACCTGTTTGCGTCCACCCCCAGCGACGCGAATCCGCTCAACGGGTCGATGCACTAGACCCGCATCAAGTTCTCGTCGTCCACGTCGAATGGTGTTGATATCTAGCCCTGTGATATCCCTCAACTTCTGGGTTCCCCCATGTCCTAGGCGTTTCGCTTCTAACGCTGCCATCCATCGTCGTTGCTGTTCATCTAACCGGCTCATCAGCAGATTCAGTTGCTCATGCTGATGGTAGATGACTTCATTGCCTGTTTGACACGCTTCACATTGACACTGATAAATTTCTCGACTTCCCATACCCCTACTCCAGCTCAGATATATGTCTCCCTAGAATATCCTAAAACCATGAAGTTGTTCTTTAACAAGCCCTTAGAGGCAAAGGCGGGTTGCGGATCAGGCAAGCTCGATAGAAAGCGATAGTTCTCAATCTCCCACTGCCGTGTCAGCGCCAAACGCATCCAATTCCAACCGAGCTTGAGATAACTCATCCCACGGTTCCAGTGGGGATCGACCAGACGACGCTTCCCTTGTGCCACCACCTGAGTGCCTTGTAAGACTAAAAATAGCTTAGATGCGTTTACCCTGCCTCTCTAGGTTGGCGAAGCTATCGATCTGTATGTACTGATCGGTAATTCCTTCTTCCCAATTTGTCCAAAAACTATTGGCCGATGTCATCTGAAGTTGTCTCTCAAACAGGAACTGACTCTTAGCCTGCTTGGTCAGCACTCAACCCACCAAATGGTTGTCGTCATTCCGCCTGTAAGGTTGACATTTAATAACTTGCAATAGAAATTGCATGATGTCGAGATTTCTCGCTATCTAGCTAGTGCGCTATCTGATTTTTTTGACATTTGGCTAACTTGATAGCGGCTATCAAGAAATCTTCATTTTAGGACTGACAATGAAACGACAAAAGAACGCCGATGAACTGGCTGCCAGATCAATGGACTGAGCGACCGCCCCTCTGCAAATCCTTGCTTCCGGCACGACGGCGGAAGCTGTCTCCCCTCCCCTTCTTGGAACTAGTGGCAAGCAGGAAATGGCATCAGTGTTTTTGCGTCTGCCTGCACCGTTGCATGGCCAGCTTGACGACATTGCCGTTGAAGGCACAAAAGAGACAGGGCGTGGAGTTTCCGTGCAACAAATAATCATTGGGGTCAAGCCGAGGTAAGGATACGGTTGGCGACTTATTTCTTCATGTCTGGAACCCTGATTGCAGGGTTGTCTGATTTACAAAGCTCAATCAATTTCGTTAAAGGGACAACAAAGCTTCAAGGCATTCAAGATATTCAGGAATGTTTCGCCAACCGTATCCATATCTCGGCTTGACCCCCTTAAGTTAACTGTCCACTTTTTCGGGGAAAGGTCAATAGCTCAGATCTCTGAACGGTAAGACCCTGACTCTTGTGGGTCATAAGTGTGTAGCAGCTAAAGCCACCCACTAAAGTGGGTGGTTTCGACTAGCTTACTGGGACAAGGACAATGAAGTGAGGAGAAGGGTAATGATCAAAGGTCAAGGGTCAACGGATCGGGAACTCAACCGATCGATTCAGCTCCCCCATCAGCTCTGGATACGTTTGGGTCTGGGAATGACCCTGGCACAATTTCCCTGTATCGCCATCCTGACTCAGATTTCTCAAGGGCAACCGCTCAAATCAATCCCTTCTATTGCTGGATTAGAGACGACAACCCCAGCTGATCTTTTCCCTAGTCAGAAGGTGGGAGGTGGGAATACCACCCTGCCCCAGGTGACTTCTGTTTCCCAACTTTCCGATGTGCAACCGACCGATTGGGCCTATCAAGCCTTACAATCTCTGGTGGAAAAGTATGGCTGCATTGTCGGTTATCCCGATGGCACCTTTCAGGGAAATTGGGCAGTCACTCGCTATGAGCTAGCCGCAGCTTTAAATGCCTGTTTGGATGTGATCAACGATCGCTTTGCTACCAAAGAAGACTTAGCAGCGGTGCGAAAGCTGCAAGAGGAGTTTGCGGCTGAACTGGCAACCCTGCGAGGGCGGGTAGATGGACTAGAAGCTCGCACTTCTCAGTTAGAAGCAATTCAGTTCTCGACCACCACCAAACTCTCTGGCACGGCCCTCATGGCATTTCAGTATGGTCAATCTGCCGGTGGCTTTACTGCTTTCGATCCTGATACGGGTTCTTTCAGTCGGATATCAGGAGGCCAGACCAATCCAACGGTTATCTCCCGTGTGCACCTCAACTTAACAACTAGCTTTAACGGCAAAGATCGTTTAGAAACTGTTTTGCAAACAGGGAATGGTGGGCTAGACACAGTTGCCGCCCTCGGTACTGGTGTCTCAGGCTTTGTTAATTCAGGGAGCGTTGATTATGCTGGTTTCTCTAGCTCGATTCGTCTCTGGCGGTTAGTTTACAATTTTGAACCGATCAACAATCTCACACTTTCGATCGGGCCTCGTCTCTTTTCCAGAGACTTTATCGATACTAACAGCTATGCCAATAACTCTTTTGAAGATTTTAGCTCTGGCTTCTTTGTCAATAACCGCTTGATTGTGCCCTTCCCCGTTTATGGGCCTGGGGGTGCTGGTGGCTTCTTTGATTGGAATATGGAGGGTGGCCCGTTTACCGTGCGGGGTGGATATGTTGCTGCCAGCCCTGACAATGCGACTAAGAATAACTTTGGTGGCGGCTTCTTTGGCGACCCCTACCAAGCAACGCTAGAACTGGAGTACGCCAACACCTTTGGCAAAGATAAGCAGAGCAACTACGCAGTCCGGCTCCAGTACACAAATTCTACGACTCAAGATATTTCCCAAAATGCAGGTGGACTGAACGTAGAGCTTAGCCTCGACAAACTTGGCATTTTTGGCCGCTATGGCTATTCAGGTGGTGAAATTTATGGCAATGGGGCAAACACAATCTTGCCGTTTGCGACTGTTACCGACAGCAATCAAAGCTTCACGGCTCAGACTTGGATGGCCGGCGTGGGCTATCGTGATTTGTGGATGGAAGGGTCTTTATTAGCTGCGGCTATGGGGCAGCCTTTCATTAATAATTTGCCAGAAACATCGGGCAGTAGTGCCCCCAATGATGCAATTCAGATGAACTACGAAGTGTTCTATCGGATGCCCGTCACCGATAACATCTCAATCACGCCAGTACTGATGGTGATTACGGATGCAAACAATAACTCAGCTAACAGCCCAATTGTGCAGGGCTTGGTGCGGACGACTTTCTCTTTCTAGACGCTCAATGGGACTCTCCGCCACATCCATCACCACAATCTCTCAGTCCGTCGTATTCTGCTGGAGTTGCTGGCGACCGGGTAAGCGAAACTGTCCTGAGCGAACCAGTAAGGTTTCCACCTTCTCAATCGTGCGACAGACCGTCGATTCGGAAACCCCAAAATCAAGCCCAATATGAAACTGGGTGCGATATTCCCGCCAGTATTGCAAGGTCATCAACCTGAGGGTCGTCGACCCTCAGGTTGATGGCAGATAAATAAAACTGTTAAGACGTAAAAATCTTACTTTTTGTTAAGTCCGATACAATTAAAAACATCGATACTATGGTACTGTAATTGTAGAAAAGTAAATCTGAACAAAAAATTAATGCCTCTAGGGTTCCGACTTTCGTCTTGAGTAGCGAAATGTGACTGGTCCGAGAGAGGCAAACCAATGAGGAAAAGTTTTTAACCTTCCACACTGGTTACACGGCGGGATAAAAGCCCGGGAGAACCAAGTTTTTGAGCATTGCAGCTCAGGAATGGTTTTTCCGGGCTTTCACGTAACTTTTTAAGCAATGAACCATCTTAATCCTGATGATGTTACTATGCTTAATGAATTGTTACAGTCAAGGGAGGGGAAGGAAGCAATGGTTCGCATCAAGGCCGATCCCGAACATTTCAACAGTCGAGGTTTTTTGGTATGAATGGTGCGCTGCTTCTTACGATGATGCCTGGATTTATCTAAATCAGCGATTGGCTCAACCTCTGAGATGTAGAGGAAAGGATAGTTTGCTCCGATTAACTGTAACTAGGAAATTGCAACGCTTACTTGCAGACTATGACCTATTTTAACGGCACCATCTAATCTAGCATAGAGTCCGCAATGAAGAAATTTTGTAGTCAGTTGTCACGATATTCAAACACATGGAGATCTTCAAATGTAGATCTACGATCTGGATGTTCCACTGATATTCTGCTGCCGTAAGGATAGAAATTTCACTTTATCTTGAATGAGGTCTAAATGATCATGGCGTTAGATGGAATATTACCTAGTTCAACAGAACGTGTATCAGCTTTGGAAGAACGAGTATTTAACTATGCCATGTTAGATGATGGAACCAGGATTTTTGTTCGACAGCGCACTAATGAAATCAAAAAACTGATAAGGCGAACTGCCCAAGATTGCGTTGACATTGGGCAGAAGTTAATTGAGGTGAAACAGCAGCTAGGGCACGGAAACTTTGAAGCCTGGTTGAGAGTTGAGTTTGATTGGGGTGAATGGACAGCCCGAAAGTTTATCCAATTAGCTCAAAAATTCAAATCGGTGAAATTCACCGATTTGTCTATTGCGACCTCTGCTCTTTATTTACTTGCCTCTTCCTCCACGCCTGGAGATGCTTGTCAAGAGATCTTAGAACGCGCTTCTCAAGGCGAAGTCATCACTTACTCCAAAGCTAATTCCATTGTTACTCGGCATAAAGAAACAGCCACTTCTAATCCAGTCATTAATGAAGAAGAAGCCCTAGTAAAATGCCAATCCCAATCAAGGAATCTTTCTCACACTGCAGCACCTATTAATTATATCGGAGATTATCCACTTGAAGAACGATCCGAAATGAATACTCAATTGCTATCTTTGATTGGTAATCCCATTTATCTCACATGTCAGGAGCAACAAGAATCTAAATTACTCGGACAAATATCCGAAATTAAAGAAGTGACTGCTACTCACGTGGTTATCAGAATTGCACTTCCAATTTTAAGCAATAGTGTAATTGACGGAGAAATTGTATGATGATTTTCTCTGGGTTTTTCTATATCTGTGCGCTAGTCTAGGTGGCTAATTCTTTAAGATCTTTAAGAATTACGCAGTTCAGTTCAGCGCAGAAAAGTCGTCAATGCCAATGCACAATCGCTAGAGTCAGGGTATGACAATCTCCATGACCAGGTGAATCGGTATCTAAGCCAGGAGAAGATCACGCCCCGATTGGTCTGGCAAAATGTTTTTGATTCTGTTGCAAAAATTTCAAAAGAGCAGGAAAGCCTCCTGAAGAGTGGCAATTTACGAAGCGACTCCAAAGATTTGGTGAAGAAATGAGATTTGTCCGATAACATCTCCCTTATCGACACGCTGAATCTGACCCTTCCTGATCATATTCATCGCTTCAAAGCCTCGGAAGGTGAGACGAGCCGTGTTGAAGAACCCAAATCCCAGTCCTGGTTTGGTGAGTCGTTTAATGGAGCGGTGACTTTGCTCGACAATATTGTTCAAATATTTGACCACCTATTCAGCTCACTTGGGCGATGAATATGATTTACGAGGTCATTCAGTGGAAGGCAAATCTACCCGCATGGCATTAACACCGATTTCGCCTGTTGTTCTCGTCATCTTGGATGGTTGGGGTTATCGTGAGCAGACTGAAGGTAATGCGATCGCTGCTGCTCAGACGCCAGTCATGGATAGCCTTTGGGCTGCCTATCCCCACACGCTGATTCACACCTCCGGCAAAGCAGTTGGTCTGCCCAAGGGACAAATGGGTAATTCAGAGGTGGGGCATCTTAATATCGGAGCCGGGCGAATTGTGCCCCAAGAGCTTGTCCGAATTTCCGATGCCGCTGAAGATGGCAGTCTGCTCTTGAATCCTACGCTTGTCCAAGCTTGTCAAGTTGTGCAGCAGCGTGGCAGTAAGCTGCATCTGATTGGTCTGTGTTCAGAGGGCGGCGTACATTCCCACATTGACCATCTGTTTGCTTTGCTTGATTTGGCCAAAGCCCAAGGGATCGCTCAGGTTTGCATCCACGCAATCACCGATGGGCGAGACACCCTACCCACCGATGGCAAATTGGCCATGCTCCGCTTACAGGAGAAAATTGACCAAGTTGGGGTTGGACAAATTGTCACCCTTAGCGGACGCTACTACGCTATGGATCGCGATCGGCGCTGGGATCGAGTTCAGCAAGCCTACAACGTGATCACCTCTGATCAAAACATTCAGCCTAAATCAGCCGTGGATGTGCTGGCGGAGGCCTACACTACTGATATTACCGATGAGTTTTTGCTGCCGACCCGAATTGCCCCCGGAGCCGTCACTGCCAGAGATGGGGTGATTTTCTTCAACTTCCGTCCGGATCGATCGCGCCAACTAACTCAGGCATTTATTGATCCCAACTTTAAAGGATTTGAGCGATCGCAGATTGCTCCCCTAGAATTTGTCACCTTTACCCAGTACGGTGCCAGTCTGCCAACGGCGATCGCCTTTCCGCCCCAAAACTTGAGCAACATCTTAGGTGAAGTAATCGCTGAGCATGGCCTGAAGCAATTACGGGCTGCCGAAACTGAAAAATATGCTCATGTTACCTATTTCTTTAATGGCGGCATTGAAGACCCCCTGGCAGGAGAAGAACGGCTCTTAATCAACAGCCCGCTGGTGGCAACCTATAACCAAGCTCCCCAGATGTCGGCAGACGAGTTGACTCAAGCAGTCAGTGCCAAAATTGCTGAACAGATTTACGCCTTGGTAGTGATCAACTACGCCAATTCCGATATGGTTGGCCATACGGGACTGATCCCAGCTACAGTTCAGGCGATTGAAACCGTCGATCGCAATCTGGGCAAGCTGATTGAGAGTGTAATCAAAGTCGGAGGCACGCTGTTGATCACGGCTGACCACGGCAACGCCGAGTGTATGATCGATCCGCAGGGACACCCTTGGACGGCCCACACTACCAATCCCGTTCCGTTCATTGTTGTAGAAGGCGAAAAACGCAAGATCCCTGGTAATGGTACGGAAGTAAATCTACACTCCGATGGCTGCTTGGCGGACATTGCCCCGACCATTTTGGAAATTCTCAACTTGCCACAACCAAAAGAGATGACCGGCCGATCGCTGATCAAGCCGGTTAAGGTAGATTTGCGCCCCAGTCCAAGCCCTGTGAGTGTCCGGTTATAGTAACTCTCAACGGGTTGCGGATTTTGGTAATCCCCCAGATGTAAGGATACGATGAACACGAACTTTTGAACGACTGACTTGCCGTGCCAGGTTATGCAAAAATGATGTCGTTCTGGTTTGATGGTTAAGCTATCCCACCCAAATCTCACTCGATATGAAACTCCAGCCGCCTTTCAAATAGCGACACTTCCTCCCAGAGATCATCCTGCAAGCCATGCGGTGGTATTGCCGCTATGCCTTGAGCTACCGAGACATTGAGGAGTTGATGCTCGAAGGGGGGGGTTGAGGTGGATCACACCACAATTTATGGCTGGCGATAAGGGAGATGTTATCGGACAGATCTCATTTCTTCACCAAATCTTTGGAGTCGCTTGGCGTTGTTGCATAAATAGGGGTTGCGGAAGGGATGTGTCATGGTAAGTTTGAATCGCCAAACCCAAACTAGGACGCATGAAACAGCAATACCGCATCCGCAACTGGTCTGAGTATAACGCTGGTC
>JAHHGS010000020.1 GCA_019359715.1 Aphanocapsa sp. GSE-SYN-MK-11-07L
CTCTGGCAAGGCGTTTCGATGTGGTCATTGCGACTGGCGTGGGGATGCTGATTTGAACGGTGCTAAAAATATTTCTGCGATTGGGCTGTCCGTAAACCAGCCTAGAGGTTCGGGACTTGTTTGCTCATTGTTCGACCCTGAGCTGGTCGAAGGGAGTGAGCATGTTCTAGGGCTGCTGAAAGCCACCCGCTCAGCGTAGCGGCGGGTGGTAGTTTACTTGCCTCTCCATCGATTAGCTCATAGCGTTTGCCGCCCTCTGGATACCAGTCCAGAAATTGATCAAACGTCATCGATCGCTGCAATGCCCGGATCATGATTGTTCTTCCCGATAGTGGTGATAGATGAGCGATAACTGAGCAGCGTCCTGCTGCGCCGCCGATGCCAACACTACCTGATGATTTCATGGACTGTATCAAAACAAGTCTACGCCTGCTTGGGCCAAATGCGTGTGGCTGTGGGCGGCTTCAGCGCAGGTGCGGGGGGTGGGGAAAATTTTGCCGGGATTGGCCAGTTCTTTCGGGTTAAAAGCGTGACGCACCCACTGCATCGTTTCTAGGTCAGCGGCACTAAACATATCGGGCATAAAGCAGCGCTTGTCTGCCCCAATCCCGTGTTCACCGGAGATGCTGCCGCCGACTCGGACACACAGCTTGAGAATTTCGCCCCCCAGTTCTTCGACCTTAGCCAAAGCTCCCGGCACTGCCTCGTTGTAGAGAATCAGCGGGTGCAGGTTGCCATCGCCAGCATGGAAGACATTGGCAATTTGATAGCCATAGGCCTGGCTGAGGGCCTCGATTTCTTGCAGCACGTAGGTCAATTGGGTGCGCGGTATCACTCCATCCTGGACAAAGTAGTTGGGGCTGAGCCGACCGGCCGCGGCAAAGGCCGCTTTGCGCCCTTTCCACAGCCTTAAGCGGTCTTCTGGCTCGATCGCAGTCGTGACGTTTCTGGCTCCATTCTGTTGACAAAGGCGGGTTACTTGCTGACTCAGGGTAGCAACTTCGACTTCCGAACCATCGATTTCAATCAGCAGCACTGCGCCAGCATCGCGAGGATAGCAGTTGGTGGCGACGACATCTTCGACCGCGTTGATGCTAATGTTGTCCATGATTTCCATTCCGGCCGGGATGATGCCGGCCCCAATCACATCGGATACAGTCGCACCCGCTGCTTCGATCGTCGTGAAATCTGCCAGCAAGACGTGAATCGCTTCTGGGGCTTTCAGGATGCGGAGGGTAATTTCGGTGGCGATGCCCAAGGTGCCTTCTGAACCAACAAACACTCCGGTTAAGTCATAGCCGGGCTGATCGGGGACTTTGCCGCCAACGTCAATCACTTCACCATCGGGCAGGACAAACTTTAAACCCAAGACATGATTTGTGGTTACGCCGTACTTGAGGCAGTGCACGCCGCCGGAGTTTTCGGCCACGTTGCCGCCGATCGAGCAAATAATCTGGCTGGAGGGGTCAGGAGCGTAGTAAAAGCCATCACTGCTGACCGCTTGTGTCACCCAAGCGTTAATTACCCCTGGCTGGACGGTGACGCGCTGATTTTCGAGGTCGATCTCTAGAATTTGGTTCATCCGCGAAGTGACAATCAGGATGCAATTTTCGGTGGGCAAGGCTCCCCCCGATAGCCCCGTGCCCGACCCCCGCGCCACAAAAGGAATCGAGTAGCGATCGCACACCTGCACCACAGCCGCCACCTGCTCCGTTGTCGTCGGCAAAACAACAATCGTCGGTTTTTGGCGATAGCTGGCCAATCCGTCGCACTCGTAGACGACCAAATCTTCTGGCGCAGTTACCACACCATCTGAACCCACGATCGCCTGCAATCGTTCAATCACAACTTGCCAGGGGTGGGCTTCGGTTTGGACAATCATCAGCAGCTACCTAAAATCAACCTTGTGCTGATGATTTTAACGAATTGCTGCGATCCTAAAACAGTGATGACTTGAAAACCTGGGGCAGGAGAGAATTATGAACCGAACTCAAATCGCCAGCGCGATCGCGACCTTAATTGCTTTATTGCCAATGTCCTTATTGCCAATGACCGCTGATTCTAAACCGGAGCAGCGATCACAGCGCTATCCAACAGAGGCAGAGCTAAAAATCCTCGCTCAGCGCCTCAAGCAAGCCGTAGATCAGATGCCTCAAACGATTCAATCTGCTCCGGTCTACAGTGACCAAAGAACCCCAATCGAAAAACAAAGAGTGCAGGCTTTTATAAAAGCTTGGAGCCAGCTTGACCCAGACGTTGCTCCCTTTCTTGGTCAGCGCCAGGTGATTAACACGCAGCGAATTTATCCCTCTCGCACCCGAGGGCAAGTGTGTATCATTGAATCCTATTGGTTTAGCGAAACTGACAATGGCGTTCAGTTTTCGACTGGGACTGTCAAAGCTGGAAAGCTTCGCACCACAGCAGGGCAAATTCTCTGGCGCGATCGCGATTACTTAGGGGCGGCTTATATCAAAGCTAGCCAGCCCCAACTCAATATTTGTCCCTATCCGACCCTCGTCCAACCTCCAGCTCAGATTGATGCCCTCAAACATCACCAGCGCGTTTTACAGCAGTTTCAGGCAGCAAAATGCCTGGCAGAGTTGCCATCGTGAGCATGGAGTGCTGGCTGTTGAGAGCGGCGAGGACGAGCCTGATTTTGATCACCACTATTTGCGATTGACGGAGCTGGTCACTGGATAAAGGTTGTTTCGGTGTTGTATCGACTGACCCGATTTCGACCCGATCGCTTGGCAATGTAAAGCGCCTGGTCTGCGGCTGAAATCAAGGCTGATGCTGAATCGGCATCATTCGGAAAAACGGCAATCCCAATACTAGAAGTAATCTTAACCATCTGCCACTGTGTAATCTGGATCGTGTGAGCCACGATCGCCTGTCGCAGTCGCTCCGCCAAGTACAACGCATCGCCGTTGGAGGTTTCCGGCAAAATAATCGAAAATTCTTCGCCACCGTAGCGGGCAATCTGATCAGCCGGCCGAATCTGCTGCTTAATTAAACTAGCAAAGCAGCGTAAAGCTTCGTCTCCAGCCGGATGTCCGTAAGTGTCATTTAGTTTCTTAAAGTAGTCAATATCGATCATGATCAAAGAGCAAGGATGACCATAGCGCTGCGATCGCTCTAACTCTGCCTGCAATAGCCGATTAAATTCTTGGCGGTTATAGACTCCTGTCAGTCCATCCATCGTGGCTGAATACCTGAGTTCCACCTGGCTTTGCTCAAGTCTTGCCGCCATTTGATTCAATGTACTGGCCAATTGCCCAAACTCGTCGGTTGTCGGCAGGTTGATCCGGTGCGAAAGGTCTCCTTCCCCCAAGCGATTGGCTCCGTTTTTGAGCGCATTCAGCGGCAGCAGAATCGAGCGGGCCATCGCCCAACCAGAGAGGCCAGCTACCCCTAACCCCAAGCCAAACATGGTGGCAATAATCAAGTTAACCCTTTGCCTGACTTTTTTGGCCTGGGCTAAGTTGTCTGCCAGTTGCAAATGAGTCATCAGCTTATAAAGCTGATCAAGACTATCGGCGGATTGCTGAACTGACTGCTCTAAGCTATCGATTATTTCTGGTGTCAACCGTTGACTGGAAGCTGTGATCACCTTTTTGTAAGAGCTTTGAGACTGCTGCCAGGCTGTTTGGGCAGCTTGGATTAACACTCGTTGCTCTGGCAGATCCGAGGGAGTCGCCAGCAGGGTGGTAAACATTTGATCGATCTCCTGGCTTAACTGCCTGTAGCGATCGCACTCGGCCTGGACGCGATCGCTGAGGCAAACCTCGGCTGATCTGGGGGCTTGCTGAATCAGAGCTTCTAAGTTTGCCAGCGGAAATAGCTTTTCTAAGGTTGCATTATCCGTGCTTTCAAACGATCGAATTGTGCCTTCAAAGGAAATAAAAGCTCCTACACCTAGCAAAATCAGGGGCAAAAACATTGCTCCGATGCCGATGGTGAGACGCTTCTTTAGCGAAAGTTTTTGGAACTGCCAGGCTCTCATGAGTGTTTGCAACATTAGCCTTCCTGAAGTAAGTTTGCCCTTTCACTTGCAGCTTGCACTCAGAGAAAACACGGTTTTTTAAGACTAACTGTTCCCTAATCTCCTCAATCTAGCGAGAGATACAGACGCGATTACTTTGATCGCTAGTCTAAGCGCCAGCGATCGCAACGACGGTGTAGCAGTTCACTTCGCTGGGGTTGCTCACCAGCCTAGTTGGAGTAAGCTTCAGGCTTCGCAAGTTGGCCCAACGGTTCAGATTAAAATCACCAATTCTTCCCAGGATATTTCGGCGGGCGATCGCGAGCGGTTGTGCGATCGCTTTCATCGCGGCGACCTGGCCCGCACCCGCCAAGTTGAAGGACTTAGCCTCGGCCTCAGTCTCGCCCGCGAAATTACCCGCGCCTATCGTGGCAATCTGATTCTCAACTCATCAGCTTCAGGTCAAACTACATTTACCCTCGCTTTGCCAATCAGGGAATAGAGAGTTAGACACAAAGCATCCCTAGGGTTGGTTAACTATCGTTACAAGTTGAGTAAATGCTTTGCCTTATTCAAGCGATAGCAATACAAGGAAGAAGAACGAACATCTTGCTCTAATTGGGCAATTAAGTCTTCTAATACCAAGATATTTGCATCAGCCCGCTTGCAAATAGATTGCACCCTAGCTGCCCTCTGCTTCACGGTTTTCAAATCTGGTGGTGATAGCTGATCAGTCATCAGAGATTCCAATCTCCCTTTGTTTCAGCAAGAGTTGCTTCTAAAGCCTCAGCAGTAGATTCTGCTTCTGCAATTGCGATCGTGAGTAAATTCAGCATAGCAGGGTCAGCGCTGGGTTGGGCTTCCGCGATCCTTTTTAAAAGAGCGTAGAACCGAGAATAATAGGTGTCGGCCCTCTCCCTAGTATTATCCAGTTGTTCTAGATCAGTTAAGGTTGTCTCGGTCTCACCGTAGCGCTCTAAAATCAGAAAACTTGCTGCTGTCGCCTGATCAATGATTGTTAGCAGCCTCTGTTGCAGTTTTAGAACGTCGGCCGTTGTCTGTGCAGGCAGTTGCGCCATCAGATCGCTTGATAGTTGACGATGCGGGCAAAACTATCACCCTTGAGGCTGGCTCCGCCGACCAGGGCACCGTCAATTTCTGGCTGAGCCATAATCGGGTCAATGTTATCTGCATTCACCGATCCGCCATACTGAATCGGCAGATTAGGGTTACTCAATTTGCTGCGAATCAACCCAATCACGCGGTTTGCTTCTGCGGTTTCGCAGGTATCGCCCGTGCCGATCGCCCAAATTGGCTCGTAGGCAATCACCAAATTGGTTTGATCAACGTCCTGCAAACCAGCGGCCAGTTGGCTAAAAATATGCGCCTCAGTTTGTCCCTGATCGCGCTGCTGCTTGGTTTCGCCGACGCAAAGAATCGGAATTAGACCATGAGCCTGGGCGGCTCGCAGGCGCAAGTTGACCGTTTGATCAGTTTCGCCAAAATACTGCCGTCGCTCACTGTGCCCAACAATCACATAGCGAACCCCAATTTCAGTCAGCATTGAGCCAGAAATTTCGCCGGTGTAAGCGCCTGAGTCTTGCCAGTGCAAATTTTGCGCTCCTAGCTGGACTCGGCTCCCATGCAAACTTTTGGAGAGAATCGCTAAATCGGTAAACGGTACGCACAGCACTACCTCTCGTTCCTCTGGGGTTAGTTCCAGAGCGGGTAAAAACTCTCGCAAAAACTCTAGGGACTCGGCCTGAGTTTTGTGCATTTTCCAGTTACCAGCAAGAATAATTTTCCGCACAGTCGATTGGTGAAGTAAGTTTAGGAATGCTTAACGCAATTTTAAGTTTAAGCGGTCAGGGACGATTTTAAGCGCCTTTTGCAGATCAGCCAGCCCGATTCTGCTGATTTGGCTTCAGCAAGGCAGCAAGAGCCAACCCTCTATCCCCATCCCAAATCATTTAGGATCGCAGTAGAACCAGACAACGCGACCCACTCTCAATTCAAGGTGACATCCATGCTGAAAGCGCTGAATAATTTGCTTGGCCGCCAGCCTGAGCAGATGAAAGCCAACGTTGAAATTTATACTTGGCAGACTTGTCCTTACTGCATTCGTGCCAAAATGCTGCTGGGCTGGAAAGGAGTCAACTACACCGAATACAAAATTGACGGCAACCCAGAAGCCAGAGCCAAGATGGCAGAGCGAACCAATGGTCGCCGCAGCGTACCGCAAGTATTTATCAACGGTGAGCATATTGGCGGCTGCGATGACCTCTATCGGTTAGATGGTGCGGGTGGCTTAGATCCTTTGCTTGCTAGTCCTGGCTAAAAGTTCCATTCTGTCATTGAAGTAAGTTGATCAAAAATCATGGTCGAGGCTAAGCTCAACCAGCTACGCGGGCTGTTTACCGACATGGGCAAGGCGCTAATTGCCTACTCTGGCGGCATTGACAGTACCTTGGTCGCCAAAATTGCTTTTGATGTCTTGGGCGATCGCGCTCTTGCCATTACCGCAGTCTCGGCCTCCTTATTGCCTGAAGATCTGGAAGATGCTCAGATTCAGGCGGCTGAAATTGGGATTGCCCACAAGTTGGTTGCCACGGATGAGATGAGCAACCCCAACTACACCAGCAACCCAGTCAATCGCTGCTATTTTTGCAAAAGTGAGCTGCACGACACCCTCAAACCCTTAGCCCTAGAGCGCGGCTATCCCTACGTTGTTGATGGTGTCAACGCCGATGATTTGACGGACTATCGACCAGGAATTCAAGCCGCCAAAGAACGAGGCGCGCGATCGCCCTTGGCAGAAGTGGGCGTTTCTAAACTGGAAGTGCGCCAGATCGCAAAGCTGTTAGGCTTACCCTGGTGGGACAAACCCGCGCAACCTTGCCTCAGCTCCCGCTTTCCCTACGGCGAAGAAATTACGATCGCCAAGTTGCAGCGAGTCGGGCGGGGCGAGCGCTATCTGCGACAGCTCGGTTTAAAAAACTTGCGAGTGCGATCGGAAGGCGACACGGCCCGGATTGAATTGCCAGCAGAGTTAATCAAAGAGTTTGTCTTAACGGCTAACCTGCCTTTACTAGTAGAGTCGTTTCAAAGCTACGGGTTTACCTACGTCACCCTCGATCTAGAAGGTTTCCGCAGCGGCAAACTCAACCAAACCATCCAGCCTGCTTCAGCCACTTTCAGGGCGCTGAGCTGAGCGCAGTAAACGAATCATACAGATACCCGTAATTACTCCAAAAATACAACCGCCAATTAGATCTTCTGGCCATTCTGGGAGCTTAGCCAATCCGCTTAAAGTCGAGCCCAAGGTGAGATTCGGAGGTGGAGGCGGGGGAATGATCAGAGGTACTCCAAAGATTTGGATTAAGGTACTGAGCGGCCAGCCAATGACATTTGCCCACAACCACTGGGTAGGTTGCGAAACGTATTGCTTCAAGATTAGATACTGGGCTCCGCCAAGGCTTGTTCCTAGTCCCAGCAAGAAGAGTGTGATAACCGAGATATTAACAAACCATCCATCGTAGGAAGTTCCCTTTGGCAGCAGTAGGGAAACAAGCCAACCTAGTAAAACAAAAATCAATACTGCTGCAATACTGATGATCTGACCAAGACCACCAGCAAGCGCACTCTTCCAGATCCAGCCAGGATCTAGTTCAAGTTTTAGCTGTAGTAAAAACCACTGAACAAAACCGACACAGCTTGCTAATACGCAACCATAAACCAGAATTGCAATCACAAAACTGCCTGGACTCCATGTGCCAAAGCCCAACGAATAGGGCATTTGAATACCGGCGACATAGCCTGCATACCCTCCGATCGTCCACGCGATCGCCATCGCTAACGTCCAGATAATTCCGAAGATCCAACCTGGTTTTGAACTGGCAATTTTCAACTTGAGTTAACCGGGGCTAGGTGGTAATGAAGTAAGAATCGATTGGAAGGGATTATTTCTAACGGTAAGCGATCGCTCAGCTTGCTTCCGCCACTTTTTTCAGTCGCTGCAATTGACGCTGCATATCTTGCCGCGTTAAGCCTGCCGCAAAGGTGTTGAAGCCAAAGGCGACGAGGGGATTGGTAATCTTAAATTCAAACCGGTTGAGTAGGCGGGTGCCGTCGCTTTCGGGTTGGCATTCCCAGCGATCGCGCCCGACAAAAAAGCCGTCAAACCCCCAGACAATTAGCCCCGGCTGGCGCTCAATCACCGTTGCTTGCAAGGCTGGCTCTAAAAGCGGAATTTGCAAATAAAACCGAAACTGTCCGCCCAACTCAGTAGACCAATCGCCGATCGGCTGACAGCGCAGGAGCGGGTTGAGCCACTGGTGCATGAGGGTGCGATCGGTAATTGTCCGCTCGACAACTGCGATCGGAGCCTGAATGTAAATAGATTGCTGAAAAACTTGCTCAGACATCAGAGTAAACTCGATACAGCTTTCGCTCGTCAACCAGTTTGCCAAGGCTCCTTTGGTTGGGACTTACACACTTAGATCCCCCAACCCCCCTAAAAAGGGGGCTTCAGAGATTCAAAGTCGCCCTTTTTAAGGGGGATTTAGGGGGATCAAGCTTTCAGGCTGCAAGTGCATAAGTTCTGTAAGCGAATTGAATGACTTAAAACTTTAGCAGCATCGGCATGACCTACAGTTACTCTACCCTGGCTGAGCAGTACCGCAATAGCTTGCTCAATGACATCATTCCCTTTTGGCAGACGCACTCGATCGACTGGGAATGCGGCGGTTACTTCACCTGCTTAGACCGAGCCGGAAAAGTCTACGACACCGATAAATTTGTTTGGCTGCAAAATCGCCAGGTCTGGATGTTTTCTAGCTTCTATAACCAAATTGAACCGCGCTCAGACTGGCTGCAAATTGCCGCTCACGGGGCAGATTTTTTGGCCCAGCACGGGCGCGATGCCGAAGGCAACTGGTACTTTGCCCTCGATCGGGCAGGCAACCCGCTGGTGCAGCCCTACAATATTTTCTCTGACTGCTTTGCTGCCATGGCCTTTAGCAAATATGCCCTTGCCTCTGGCAGCGAACAAGCAAAGCAAATTGCCCTGCAAGCCTACGGCAACGTTTTACGCCGCAAAGACAATCCAAAGGGCAAATATACCAAGGCTTACCCTGGGACGCGATCGCTGAAATCTCTAGCCGTGCCAATGATTCTGGCTAATCTGTCCTTAGAAATGGACTGGCTATTGCCCGCCGAGACGCTAGAGCAAGTGCTGTCTGACACTGTTCAAGAAGTAATGGGCGATTTTTTAGACGGCGATCGGGGGCTAATGTACGAAGCTATTACTCCAGCAGGCGCTCACTTGGACTGCTTTGATGGGCGGTTAATCAATCCTGGGCACGGCATTGAAGCAATGTGGTTCATGATGGAGATTGCCCAACGCAGCCAGGACATGAAAACAATTAACCAAGCCGTTGAGGTAGTGCTGAACATCCTTGAGTTTGCCTGGGATGCCGAGTATGGCGGTCTGTTTTACTTTATGGATGCCGACGGACATCCGCCCCAGCAGTTGGAATGGGATCAAAAGCTGTGGTGGGTGCATCTGGAGACTTTGGTCGCCTTGGCGATGGGCGATCGGTTAACCGGACGGGCAGAGTGCTGGCAGTGGTATCAAAAGATGCACGACTATGCCTGGTCGCACTTTGCTGACCCTGAGTATGGCGAATGGTTTGGCTACCTCAATCGGCGGGGCGAAGTCCTGCTCAATCTCAAAGGCAGCAAATGGAAAGGCTGCTTCCACGTCCCCCGCGCCATGTACCTGTGCTGGCAGCAGTTTGAGGCAATGCAATAGTTTTTACTACCTTCGCCCTTGATTTATGACTTTGGCGGCTCTCGACTCGATCGCAAATTCTGGAATTGCCAAAAGTTCCTCATCCTCCAGGCTGTATTGCTCACAAACCAAGCTCAAGCGGCTGGCGGCACTGCTGACAGGATTAACCGAATGGGTGAGGTCGCCCTGAAACAACAGCAGCGTATTGGCTTGAGGGCGGATTTGCCCAACTTGCCGTTTGCTAGAGCGCAACACCAATTCTCCACCTTGTAAATCGGCTGGCACGGCAATATAGAGAACGCTGACCACCAGCGGCGGATCAATGGTTTTGCAATACGATCGCAGTGAGCGGTCAATGTGGGGGTCTACCCGCGAGCCAGCTTTTAGCAGCAGCGGATTCAGATAAAACGCATTACACTCTGGTTGCAGAGCTTGCTCTAGATAAGGCTGAAAGTAAGGAAACCGCTGCTCGACTGTCGCTAAGTGCGATCGCCGAAACACGATCGAAAATCCCTTAGTGCCGACAAAATCGCGGTTGAGGTTGTTTACTGCAAAATAGGGGCAAGCCAGAATTTGCCCCTGCAATTGACTCAAGTATTGTTGCGAAAACACCTGAGCCTGCTGGTGATAATAGTTCAGAAGCAGTAAATTAAATGTGTCAAGATTATTCTATTGTCCCCGCAGAGATGCTTGGTCTTTAGCTATGCTTAATCTCCCTTGGAAGCCGTCTTTGGCTGCTGTGATTGTTGCTTCTGCGATCGCCAGCTCAGCTCCAATTGCTCAGGCATTTACAATTGTCACCAACAGTGCTCTAGCTGCCGATGATTTTGTCAGTTGGAGCGACTTTGGCCCCTCTTTTACCTCTGTGCCTAGTGGTTCTCAAGCTTCATCCAATCTTGGCAATACGGTGACGGTTTCGATGCCCAGCGGAGATTTTTTTAGGCTAGAGCAGGGGAATGGCTGGGCCGGTAACTTTGCACCTAGTGCTCAATTGCTGTGGACGCGGAGCAACCCCGGCCCATTGAGCATTGTGTTTGATACGCCAGTTGCCGGAGCCGGAGCGCAGATTCAACTGAATATTGGCGAGAATCAAGTCAGAACCTTCACTGCTTTTGTCGAGGGTTTCGATAGCAGCAACACCAGCCTTGGTAGCGTTAGCTTAGCCGGAGTCAGCAACAACCTGGGAAATAACTCAGCAATTTTCCTTGGGGCGGTGAGCGATATCCCGATCGCCCGCTTAGCCTTTAGTGTCGTACCCACCGACGAACTCGATCGCGACTTTGCGATCGGTCAGCTTGATATTCGTCAGGTGCCCGTGCCTCCCCAAGTATTAGGTTCACTGCTATTTGCCACCCTGAGCGCGATCAAGCTTCGCCGCCAAAATAAGCAGCAGTCAGTTTGAGATACCTACCAAAGTGCAGGTTGAGTCAGCAGCCTAGCCTTGCATTACCCCTGTCAAAAATGGCGGTTAACCGGACTTAGCAGTCTAGGGCAGAGAGTGCTAAATTCAGGGTGGAAGATCAAGGGTTGACTTGCTAACCCTTCAAAACGCGCTAGATAGGCAGGAAATTTCCAATGGCTAAAAAAGTAGTATTTCATGAAGAGTCCCGGCGGGCGCTAGAACGAGGCGTCAATGCCCTCGCCGACGCTGTGCGGATTACCCTTGGCCCCAAAGGGCGAAATGTTGTCCTAGAAAAGAAATATGGCGCTCCCCAAATCGTCAACGACGGTGTGACGATCGCCAAGGAAATTGAGCTAGAAGACCCGCTAGAAAACACGGGCGCTCAATTGATGAAAGAAGTTGCCTCCAAAACCAACGATGTGGTTGGCGATGGCACCACCACCGCAACCGTTTTGGCCCAAGCCATGATCCGCGAAGGGCTTAAGAACGTGGCAGCGGGTGCTAACCCCGTCGCCCTGCGGCGGGGAATGGAAAAGGCGATCGCGGCTGTGGTAGCGGAAATTGAAGCGGTTGCCAAACCCGTCGAAGGCAGCATGATTGCCCCCGTCGCCGCCGTTTCAGCCGGTAATGATCAGGAAGTCGGGCAGATGATTTCCGAAGCCATGGCCAAGGTGGGTAAAGACGGGGTGATCACGGTTGAAGAGTCGAAGTCGCTTTCGACTGAACTCGACGTTGTGGAAGGGATGCAGGTTGACCGGGGCTACATTTCGCCCTACTTTGTCACCGATTCCGAGCGGATGATCACGGAAATGGAAAACGTGCGGCTGCTGATTGTCGATAAAAAAATTAGCACCATCCAAGACCTCGTACCGACGCTCGAAAAAGTCGCCCGTGCCGGTCAGCCGCTGCTGGTGATCGCTGAAGATGTTGATGGTGAAGCCCTGGCAACGCTGGTGGTGAACAAGCTGCGGGGCGTTTTAAACGCTGTCGCAATTAAGTCACCTGGGTTTGGCGATCGCCGCAAAGAAATGCTGAAAGACATTGCCGTTTTGACCGATGGGCAAGTCATTTCAGAAGAAGTCGGCTTGACCCTCGACAAAGTTGACCTAGACATGCTGGGCACCGCTCGCCGGATCACGATTACCAAGGACAACACCACTATCCTCACCGATGGCACGGCTCAGCCAGAAGTCCAAAGTCGAATTGAGCAAATTCGCAAGCAGCTTGAATTGACCGACTCAGACTACGACAAAGAAAAGCTGCAAGAGCGGATTGCCAAGCTATCGGGCGGGATTGCCGTGATCAAAGTTGGGGCAGCGACCGAAACCGAACTCAAAGACCGCAAACTGCGGATTGAAGATGCGCTGAATGCAACCAAGGCCGCTGTCGCTGAGGGAATTGTCCCCGGTGGAGGCAGCACTCTGCTTCACCTGAGCAAGACAGTGATTGCCCTGAGAGACAGCTTGAAGGGAGAAGAAAAAACTGGGGCTGACCTGGTGGCGATCGCCCTAGAAGCCCCCCTGCGTCAGATTGCCGACAATGCGGGAGCCGAAGGCGCGATCGTGGTCGAAAAAGTTCGCGATGCCGACTTTAACGGCGGTTACAATGCCCTGACTGGCGAGTACGAAGACATGATTGCCGCAGGCATTATTGACCCGGCTAAAGTCGTCCGCTCTGCCCTCCAAAATGCCGGTTCAATTGCTGGCATGGTTCTCACCACCGAAGGGTTGGTGGTTGAGAAGCCTGAACCCAAAGCTGCCGCCGCTCCCGACATGGGCGGCATGGGCGGCATGGGAGGGATGGGCGGCATGGGCGGCATGGGGATGATGTAGTCTCCCCCTCGTTTCCTCTGGGTTGCTAGAATTTATTTACACCTCAGCCCAGAGGATATTTTTTCTTTAATTGATCTTTTCTTGCATTCGTTGTTCCGAAATTAGATTAAACCTATGAGTGAACCGACTCGGACTCCTAAGCTAGATGAGCCTAAATATGGCTTTAACAGCTTTGCAGAGCGCTTGAATGGACGAGCTGCGATGGCTGGTTTTCTGGCGATACTGTTGATTGAATACTTGACGGGGCAAGGGGTTCTGTCTTGGTTGGGATTGTTCTAACTCGTGCCTCTGTCTTTAGGGTTGCCCAGATTACGGCAAACGACTCTTGCTCTTAGCTAGATTTGCTTGTAGTATTTGCCCATCTAAGCAATAAAACTAAGTCATTGGTTAGAGCGTGAATCTCTTTAGAGCCTGTTAAATTCTGACTCGCCGCTTTTTATTAAATCCCTACGACGCTGTAATGAACCTGATTCTGCCTCGCTTTATCAAGAACGCTTACCGCAAAGAGCCAATCTCTAGCTTTGTGTTTATTGTGGGTGGCGTTGATCTGGCGATCGGCGGAATCGGCGGCTACGGTGGGCTACTATTTCTAGGTCTGTTAACGGCGGGTGGCGCGATCGGACTGCGCTGGTGGCAGTGGCAGCGGATCCAAAAATCCCTAGAACCAGAACGGGTGGCTCAGTATGCTCTACCCCCCCAGTCTTCTCGCCCGGCCGTGCCAATGCTATCAATTTCTGCCAAGCGTCCGCCTAATTAATCGCTTCGGTATTGAACTTTAGGACGCTGGACTAGCAGAGCTGGGTCTAAATAGATGGTTGTGATCTGGGTTATAGAGCCGCGATCGCTGTGCAGTTGCCTCGGCAGCTAAAGCTGGGCTAATTAAGAACAATGTTGTCCGGGTTAGCTGGTGCTGCTGGCTACAGGCCGCCATTTGCTCTAGAGGGACGAGCCAGATCTGCTCATCGGGCCAACCTAACCGATAGCAGATCGCGATCGGCAGGTCAGCCGGGTAGTGCTGCATCAACTGCTGCTGGGCTTTCTCAACGTGGTGGGCGCTCAAATAGAGGCACAAACTAGCTTGATGAGCCGCCAGACTTGCCAATTCTTCAGTCGCAGGTACGTGGGTGCGCCCACTGATTCGAGTCAGGATGATGGTTTGGACTAACTCTGGCACGGTTAGCTCTACTTGCAGGCGGGCAGCCGCCAACTGAAAGGCACTAATCCCTGGCACAATTTCAAACGGAATTTGGGCAGTAGCCAGGGCCTGCATTTGCTCATGAATTGCCCCATAGAGGCTGGGGTCGCCGGAATGCAGTCGCACAACTAACTTTTGCGATCGCACCCGCTCAATCATCAGCGGCAGAATCTGTTCTAACGTTTTGTCGGCAGTATGGATAATTTCGGCATCGGGCCGGGTCATTTCCAAGACTTGGGGCGGAATTAGCGAATCAGCATAGAGCACTACATCTGCTTCCGATAGCAACCGCTGAGCTTTGACCGTTAGCAATTCAGGATCACCAGGGCCAGCCCCGACAATATAAACCGAAACGGGGCGGACTAGTTTTGAGATCATGGTTTTTATCTGGACAGCAGAATCATTTTAATTGAGCTAGGCAGCGCAATCCTAGGCTTGACCCAACCAACTTGAAAGCAACAATAAAACCGATCCGACGTCTTAAACGTACTAATGACGTGACAGCTATCACCCCGCAGGGGATTAAGAATCACAGGACACTCTCGATACCGTCACTGTGCAAACCCTGTGGATATTGAATCATAAATACAGTGATTATTAGAAGCCATTATGAACCGTCAAATGTTTACCCCCACAGCTCCAAAGCTCTCACGACTGATGTTCGGTCTGTGCTTGGGGTTGACGACATCGCTTCTAGCTCAGCCCCTGCGGGCGGCTGGCAATCCGGCTCCGAGTGTGCAAGCCAACGGTGTCTATTTGTACGGTGAGGCAGCCGAAGCTGACCAAATTGGGAAAGGATATGTTGTCTTCAGCCAAAGAAATGGCCGAGTGATTGGCGCTTTTTATCATCCCTCTTCCGAGTTCAGTTGCTTTAGCGGCGCGATCGCCGATAATCAACTCCGCCTTACCCCAAGTGAAGTCGGCAGTGAAGTGGCTAGCCCACAAGATATGTCTCTCGCTAGCCTGTATCAAATTAAAACCCTAACTGATGTGAGCCAAAATGCGCTCAAGGTTTGTGAGCAAGAAATTGCCCAGAGCGAAGTCCAAAAACTGGGCGCAAAATAGCTCACCACCAACGATGATGAGCTAAACTTACGAATCTAGCCAACTGCTGGATCGCTGGGGGTTGGGGCCAATTCAACCAGGGTTAGAGCTTGATCCAGCGAACAGAGCCAGCAGAATTATTTTCCTAGCCAAAATCCCTGCTTCCGTTTGAGCAGCCACTTGCCATCAGTCAGATCATGCAGCAGTAGGTAAAAGCAGGGAATAATAAACAGCGTTAACAGCGTCGCCAAGGACAATCCAGAAAAGACAACCACGCCTAGCGGTTGCAGAAACTCACCCCCCTGACCGAGACCAAGCGCCAGCGGAAACATCCCCAGCACTGTCGTAATTGTCGTCATCAGGATTGGCCGCAGGCGTTGGGGAGCGGCTTTGAGAATGGCGGTCTGGCGATCGCAGCCGACCTCTGCCCGAATCTGGTTGGCCAGTTCCACCATCAGGATCGCATTGTTGACCACAATCCCGACCAGCAGCACCGCTCCGACAATCACCGTTGCCCCGATCGCCGTTTGGGTGACAAACAGTCCGACAATTCCGCCCACCAGAGCCAGCGGAATCGTAAACATAATCACCAGCGGATCCACCAGGGAGTTGTACTGCACAGCCATCACGACAAAGACGAGAAAGGCGGCCAGTCCGCCCAGAATCGGCAGGGACGCCTGTAATTGCTGATTACTTTTGGCAGCGGCACTGGGCAGCAAACTCACCCCCGGCGGTAGGCTGGTGGCCTGGACAATTTGATTCACTTCCTGCAACGCTGCTCCCAAACTCGCTCCTTCGGTGAGACTGCCAGCCAAGATATAAACCTGGCGCTGATTGATCCGCTGGATCTGTCCGGGCGCTTGTCCTGTCTCAATCTTAGCCACATCTCCCAGCCGGATCGGACTGTTATTGGCGACAAACAGGGGTAAATCGGCCAACTGGGCGGGTCGCTGCACCGCCGCTTCTGCCAGCTCTAGACAGACATCCACCAAGCGATTCCCCCGCTGAATCTGGGTGGGGACAGTTCCCTGAATCGCTGTTTCCAAAGTGTCGCCGACATCGCGAATATTTAGACCTAGGCTGGGCAGCCGTTCCCGATCAGGGCGAATTTGAATTTCCGGCTGGCGAGGGTCGGCATCGGGGCGAAAACTGGTTAGTTTTGCTTCAGCTTCCAGGGTTTGTAAAAGCTGCTGCCCGGCCTGCTCTAGGGCACGTTCGCTGTTGCCCTGGAGGATCAGATCGACTTCTGCTCCCCGCACGGGGGAGTTATTGAGAATCAGCCCCCGCACCTGACCGGGGTTGACCCGCAGGCGAATGTCCACCAGGTTGAGCTGACGAAAGGCTCGTGTCACCTGCGAGACGTACTGCTCGACCTCCGTGCCTGGCTTGAGCGTAATCGTGGTGGAACTGCGCAGTGAATTTTCACTCGTGTTACTGCCAAATAGAAAGCCGCCCACCGTGGTAAACACATATGCTGTCTCCGGTTGCTCTAGCAAAATCCGATCAGTCTGAGTCATGACTTGGCGACTCTCTGCAATGGTTGTACCGGGGGGAAACTGGGCGATCAGATTTGCCTGCCCGGTACTGATCCGGGGCAGAATTTCTTGGGGAATCTGACCGAGCATCAGCCAACCTCCTCCCCCGAGGAGCAGAACTGTCAGCCCCACCACCAGCAGCCGCCGGGAGAGTACCCACTCCAATAGCCTGCCATAGCTGTCGATCGCCGCCAAAAATCGGGATTGGAACTGGCGGAGCAGCCAGAAGCGGTTAATCCCAGAAGACCAGCGGATTGCCAGCAGTCGCGAGGTGGCCATTGGCACTACAGTCACCGCGATCAAAATTGAAGCGGCCACAGAGAAGCTAATCGTTAAAATCAGTTCATTAAATAGCAGGGCAATAAAGCCACCAATCAGCAAAAACGGCAACACCGCCACCAGATTGGTACTGGTTGAGGCCACTAGGGCAGATTCAACCGACTGGCTGCTGGCAATCGCCTGCTGGCGCAGTTGCTGGGAATTGAGAGCCGTAAAGCTCGAACGTCCAGGCGTGATGCCTGCGCCATCGGCGATCGTCTCTAGCATCACGATCGAGTTATCGACCACGATTCCGACTCCCAGCGCCAGCCCCCCCAGGCTGAACACATTTAAGGACAGCCGAAACAAGCCCATCAAAATGATCGCGGCCAGAGTTGCCAAAGGAATCGACAGGACAATAATCAGCGTTTGGCGGAGGGAACCCAGGAAGAGCAGAACCGCGATCGCTGCCAGCGTTGCCCCGATCAACCCAGAGGTCGCCACGTTAGAAATCGCATTTTGAATAAATATAGATTCATCCAGGGTTGGAATCAGTTGCATATCCGCCGGAATCACTCCCTGCTGGCGTAATACCTCCAACCGGTTGTGTTGCAAAAAGAATGAATTGGAATCAACTTGCATGAAGGAAGTCGGGATCAAACAGCAACTCCGAAGATTTGATGGATGAAAGAGATCTGTCCCAAGACATCCCCTTTTTCCACCCC
>JAHHGS010000021.1 GCA_019359715.1 Aphanocapsa sp. GSE-SYN-MK-11-07L
ATTGCAAGATGATCTCAGCTAGGAAGTGCCGCCATTTGAACGGTTCGGAGGTTGACATCACAGAGAAAGGAATTTAGACGAGAGCGTCTTACCCTACCACGTAGTTCAGTTTTTGCAACACAGCCGGCAACAGTCTACCCAAGTCTTGGTAAGCTTCCACAACTGCTTCAAATGCATCTTTAACATTTCCGTTGTAAACCCTGGTTAGGTAGCTCACTCGGCAAACAGCTCAGCCAAGATGTCAAGCACCGCTCTTTGTTCATCTTGACTAATTTGACCAAGCTTTTTAACCAATCGAGCCTTGTCTATTGTGCGAATTTGATCCAGAACAATTTGCCCATCCTTGCCCTGAAACTGGCAAACAACACGAGTAGGATATAGCTTCCCTTTTGTCGTCATTGGGGCAATGATGAGCGTAGCGATATAACGATTCATCTCGTCTGGCGAAACGACTACGCAGGGTCGAGCCTTCTGAATCTCACTGCCAATCGTAGGATCGAGATTCACCAGAAAAACATCGAAACGCTTGACTACCACTCCCATTCAACTTGATCCCAATCTGTAGGATTGATTTCATCCAATAGAATATCGTCGTGTCGATCAGCCATTTCAGCAAAGGCTTCATCCCATCCATTTCGTAAGCGTGATGCTGTACGAATAGTTAGATGATCGCCCTGCACTTCGATTTCAACTTCTGAATGAATACCGCTTTGCTCCAAGAGCAGTTTAGGAATACGAATACCTTGAGAATTTCCAATTTTTACAATTCGGGTTCTAATAGGTGCGCTCATACCTATCTATAATGACTTCAGGAGTAAAATGTAATTACATTGTAATCACAAGTAGAGCAGTCGTCAACTCAAGAGGAAAATGAGCTGAGATCTACCTAACGACAAAGCGTCAATTTCAAAAAACTAGGGGCGAGCAAAATAATTACTCACCCCTAGCTTAACTTTTTGTAAAAAGCTATTCAATGCCCTCAATTCGGTCTTCCAGTTCTTGGTAGAGTTCGCGCAGCATTTGCAGGTTGGCTTCGCTGGTTTCCCAGTAGCCGCGTCCGTTGACTTCTAGCAGCGTACTGACCATTTTGCGGAAGGAGTGGGGGTTAAGGTTTTTCATCCGATCGCGCATCGCCTGATCTTCAATGAAGGTGGTGTTGACATCTTCATAAACCCAGTTATCGACCGCCCCCGCCGTGGCCGACCAGCCCATCGTGTTAACCAGCCGCTTAGAAATTTCTCGCACCCCTTCGTAGCCGTGGTCGAGCATTCCTTCGTACCACTTGGGGTTGAGCAGCTTGGTGCGGCTGTCTAGGCGGACGGTTTCGGAAAGAGTACGGACTTGGGCATTAGCTGTTGTCGTGTCAGCAATGTAGGACTTGGGCGTGGAGCCATCGCCGCGCAGGCTGCTCACCACCTTGGTCGGGTCAGAGTCAAAGTAATGGCTGACATCGGTGAGGCTAATTTCAGACGAATCGAGGTTTTGGAACGTGACATCGACGGTTTTGAGCGCCGATTCAAACACCTGCCGCGACTGATCCATGTTGCCGGGGGAGTCGGAGGAAAAGGCAAAGGACTTGCGGGTCAGGTACATTTCCTGGAGTTCAGATTCCTGCTCCCAGGTGCTATTTTCCACCGCCAAGTTGACGTTAGAAGCATAGGAGCCAGAAGCATTCGTGAACACCCGCGTTGCCGCCTGGCGGAGATTAATCCCTAGCTCTTCAGCTTGCTGGAGGGCGTGCTTACGGATGAAGTTCATCGGGCTGGGTTCATCGGCTTCGGCAGCCATTTTAACGGCTTTGTCCAGCAGGGCCATCTGGTTGACAAACAAATCGCGGAAGACGCCAGAGCAGTTGACGACGACATCAATCCGCGGCCGTCCCAGTTCTTCCAAGGAAATTAGCTCCAGTTTGTTGACCCGTCCCAGGGAGTCGGGCAGCGGGCGTACCCCGACCATCCACATCACCTGGGCCAGCGATTCGCCGTAGGTCTTAATATTGTCCGTGCCCCAGAGGACGAGGGCGATCGTTTCTGGCCAAGCGCCATTATTTTCTTCCCGTTGGCGGGCCAGCAGGCGATCGACAACAACTTTGGCCGACTTAATCGCGGCCGCCGTGGGAATCGACTGCGGATCGAGGGCGTGGATGTTTTTGCCGGTCGGCAGCACATCCGGGTTGCGGATCGGGTCGCCGCCGGGGCCGGGCAGGATATATTCACCTTCCAGGGCTTGCAGCAGCGCTCCTAGCTCGTTGTCGGCCACGACTTGCTTGAGGCAGAATTCTAGGTATTCAACCAAGGGTTTAAGCTGTTCGGGGTCAACTTTGGCATAGCCAGCCGTGTGGAGGGCTTCTAGCCAGGGTTCTTTGCGCCCCATATTGAAGAAGTTGAGGCCAGTCACGCGGGAAACTCGTCCATCGGGATCGATTTGAGTTTGGACGAGGGCAGTTACAGCAGCGCGGGTGGCTTCAGTGATCGACTGCAAGCATTCCACATCAGCCAAAACACCGCGATCGCTATTTTGATAGATTTCATCTAAATCACGCCCAATGCTGGTGGCCAAAATTCTTGGCAAGCCAGTGATTTCTTCTTCGGAGCGATCCAGGCTGGCAATGTTAACCAGGGTGGCGATCGCCTCTTCGGCGCTGGGCGGGTTGCCAATTACGTGCAGTCCACAGGGCAGCAGGCGCGATTCAATCTCCATCAGTTTGATATAGACCTGGCCGACAATTTGATCTCGCTCTTCCCCTGTCATCAACTGAGCATCGGTATCGGGCAGAGCGATATCTTTGTCCAGATTGACCAAGCGGCACTTGTCCATAATCGTGTTGACGATCGCTCCCCCGCGCCCTGTGTCCTTCAGGGTTTGGTAAGAGGCAATCAGGTCGCTCAGCTCCCGCAGTCCCTTGTACAGTCCAGCATTCTCAGCCGGGGGGGTTAGGTAGCTGATCGTGTTGGCGTAGCTGCGCCGTTTGGCGATCGTCGCTTCCGAGGGATTGTTGGCGGCGTAGTAATAGAGGTTGGGAATGGTGCCAATCAAGTTATCAGGATAGCAGTCGCCAGACATGCCCATTTGCTTGCCGGGCATAAACTCCAGGGAGCCGTGGGTACCAAAGTGGAGTACGGCATCGGCTTGCCAAATTTTATTTAGGTAAGTATAGTAGGCGGCAAACCCGTGGTGGGGGCTGGCCGATCGCGAGAACAGCAGCCGCATCGGGTCGCCTTCGTAGCCAAAGGTGGGCTGGACGCCAATAAACACGTTGCCGTAGTGCTTGCCAAAAATCAGCAGGTTTTGCCCGTCACTGTTCAGATGCCCAGGCGGCTTGCCCCAAGACTCTTCTAGCCGCTCTGAGAAGGGTGTGAGGGCTTCGTACTCCTGCACGCCCATTTTGTAGGCAATATTGAGTTCAGGGCTGCTGTACTGAGCTTGGGCATCGTGCAGAACTTCTAGCATCAGGCTTTCTGGACTTTCCGGTAAGCCAGCCAAGTCGTATCCGTTGTGCTTGAGCGACTCCATCACCTTATAAATCGAGCCAAATACATCTAAATAAGCGGCGGTACCGACGTTGCCCTTGTCGGGCGGGAAGCTAAACACTGTAATCGCCACTTTCTTGTCAATTTTCGGCTTACGGCGCAGAGCAGCCCACTTCATCGCCCGCTGGGCAATGATTTCCACCCGATCTTGGAGAGCGATCGCTTTACCCGTGGTGCCATCGCGACCCGATAGAATAATTGGCTCGATCGCGCCATCCAGTTCCGGCAGGGCAATTTGCAGCGCCACCTGGATTGGGTGCAATCCTAAATCACTTTCTTCCCATTCTTCCGTGGTTTGGAAGACCAGTGGCAGCGCCACCATGTAGGGGCGGTTGAGTTTTTTGAGCACGGCGATCGCCTTCGGGTGATCCTGCTTGGCCGGGCCACCCACCAGGGCAAACCCAGTCAGGTTAATCACCGCATCGACGATCGGTTTGGGGTCTTTGAGGGCGGCCGGGTCATAGAAAAAGGCTTCCATCGGCTTCGAGAAGTCTAAGCCGCCAGCAAAAACGGGAATAATCCTGGCTCCCATCGACTCAATTTCCTGTACCACGGCCACGTAGTGGGCATCGTCGCCTGTCACCAAGTGAGTGCGTTGGAGAATGATCCCAATGGTCGGGGCAAGGGGATCTTTCAGGTCAGTCGGAATGTCGCGGCGGGAGTTAAACCAGTTCAGGTATTCCCGCACGTCTTCAAACATTTGCGGGGCAAGGGGATGCCAGACGCCCATATCAGGGTACGTAACTGGATCAAGATACTGCAAAATTAGGCTGTTGGGCTGATCGCTCTTGAACACGTACCGATCCGCCAGCATCAGCAGAAAGTTTTCTAAGTTCTGCTGCGAGCCGCCCAGCCAATATTGAAAGCTGAGCATGAAGTTGCGGGCATCTTGGGCTTTATCAATTGGCAAATACTTCAGCACTTTTGGCAGGGTTTGCAGCAGCTTCAGCATTCCATCTTGGAAGCCAGAGCCAGATTTTTCCTTCCGCTTTTTCATGAACTGGCCAATCATGCTCTTGGATTGACCGAGTTGAGCCATCGAGAAGCTGCCCATTTTGTTCAGGCGCATCACCTGGGGCATGGAGGGAAACACCACCGCTACATCCAGGCGATCGCGGTGGGGGGCGACAGCTTCAACCACTTTGTCGGCCAGGTCTTCTAGAAAAATCAGCGAAGCAATAAACACGTTGGCTTCGGCCATGTCGCGCTGAAAGGCAGCGAAGTTATCGGCATCCCGCAATTCTTCAATCAAATAGCCATTGATCTCGATCGCCAAGCTGGGGTGGTTTTCGTTAATCGCTCGCACTGCCGCCGTTAAAGCGCTTTGGTACTGGGCTTCCAGCACGACATAGACCACTTTCATCAGCGATCGCCCTTGCAGCGAGGCGGGCGCAACGTGCCGAATTGTGGACTTGACGTGGGTAAACATGCAGTCAGACTCCTAGGTGAACAGTTCAAAGATTAAGAAGTATTAAGGCTTTATCTGCTAACTATCTATAGGTATTGTTACCCAAAAACCTCTACTGGTGACGCCTGAAGCCTTTAACCGCAACAATTTGCAAAGAACTTAACAAATTCAATTAAGGCTTTGTAATCTGTTTTACGATATTTACTCGACCAAAGTTTATTTTTCTTTACATTGCGATTCCAGATCGCAACCACTAGAACAGTTAGCTCAAAGCGGTATTCTGGCACCCCCCAAACCGCAAATCCAAAACATCAATTTGGCGGAATTCCGCCAGCAGTGCGATCAGATACCGAATCAGATTGCCTACTTACCAAACTCGGTCGTCAGCCAGCAAATTCCACTCAGGATCTAAATCCCTCTTAAAGTTATCCAGTCCATCAACCGCCTAAATACTTTCATTCAGGCAATTGATGAAATTTTGAGGCATCTTTTGCGAATAGTTCTCAATATATGCGCAAACAAGTTATAGTTGAACAGTTCGCTCTTTTCACACAGGAGGTAGCCGAAGTAGAGAGAGGTGGATCAGCAGCGCCCTTGACTGGATATAAATCTAGCTAGTCAGTCACGAATGACCGTTTAGGATCACCAAGGTATCCGGTGCCAAGAAATGGGCAATGTGATATGCCCGTTCCTCAGTCTTAATCAAAATTTTCTCGTACAGGTAGCGGGTTGCGCGATCGCCAAGGCTTTCAGCTTGGGAGGCTTGCTGGCGAAGCAGTTTAATGATTGACTGCTCTGCCACCAGATCATTCTCTAGCATTTGCCGACAGGCATAAGCGCCATCAGATTCAGGGCTAAAGCAGCACAGTTCAGCTAGCTTGCTGAAACTGGCAGCGGGCACTCCCCCTAGCCCATTCAACCGTTCACCAATTTCATGCACATTTTCTTGAGCAGCTTCATAGCCATCCTCAAAAAATTCGTGCAGCATATAAAATTCAGCCCCTTCCACCACAAAATGATGTTTTTGATACTGCAAGTAGAGCGCCTGGAAACTGGCTAAAAGGGCATTCATTCCCTCACAAATCGGCTCAGTGGTGGAGCGCTCTAGTAAAACGACGTTATCAGTGACTTGTCCGAACGGATAAACCAAAGTTTGAGTATTTGTCATCGTGTTCTCCTCTGTGCAGATTGTGTAAGTTGTCTGATCGCAGACTAATGCAGATTAATAAAGTCTGCCGCCTAGAGTCATCAAGAAAATCGTTTGAGCTAAAGCACAAACTTATTGTCTTCGATCACCCATCCTCTTTATTTTATTCGTTCTGAGCTAGGTACAGTTGTGTTTTGAACAACCTCAAGCATTAGTCATGAGAATTTTTATAGCTAAATTAAGCTGCGAGAAATCCATTTTTAAACCTACAGATTAACTATTTTTCTGCCTCGTCAGTAACACATGACCGGCAAAAAACAAATCTAGTTGATAACTTTTCTGGTTAGGAGAATTGATGAATGAATTCAAATGAATCGCAAATCCATTTGAAAGACTATGTTGAAGTCCAGTGTGACAATCGCTGGCAAGCCTATCGTCGATTGCAAGAACTAGAAATTCCTTCAGCATGTGGGACTTATCAACCCTTGCGGGTTGAATTTAGCAGCCCCTTGGCGATCGCCCAAGTCTGGAGCGTGATTCGGCAGCATCATCTGTCCCGCCAAGCCCTGATTGCCTACTTAGATCAGTGTTGGCAACTCAGTCCTTAACCTGGCGTTCCACTTCTAGTTTCTGAGCAAGTTGAGGGCTACTGTAAGTGCGTTCCTCAGTCCGCAGACACTGCTCTAGATACACGATGTTTGCTTCGTTCAAACAGTGTCCGATCTTCCTCAGCCGTTAGAAATACCCTTAGACGCGCACCCATCGTGCTGTTGACCCCGCTGACGATAAAACTTTTTATATAGTTACATAGCTTATTCTTTTCTCGCCTACCTACTTAAATGATTAATTGTTGCCAATTACTTATGGCATTCTCCGGGCTAAAAAGCTACCCAACTCTAGGCTAATCAACCCCAGCACCGGACTGCCTAACCAATACAATAAAGCTGGCCCGTAGCTGCCGGATTTCAGCAGCACAGAGGTATCTAAAGCATAGCTAGAAAAGGTTGTATAGGCGCCCAAAAAGCCGACCGCAACTAGCAGGCGTAGGTCAGGCGAAGTCAGGGTGCGCTCTAGGGTGAGGGTGACAAAAAAGCCCATCACCATTGCTCCAGTCAGGTTGATTAAAAACGTCCCGTAGGGAAAACTGGGCCCGAACCAGCGAGTAGCCACCAGGGTTAAATAGTAGCGGCTCAAGGCACCGGGAATCGCCCCCAAACTGACGGCGACAGGGGCCCGCAGGGCTGGGTCAACTGAGCTAAAAATGGCGATCGCCCGTCCAGCTAGGCTGGCAAAATGAGTTAAAACATTCACCGTTCGGCCCCTCCTTGGACTGGCTCTGTATGAGTGGGCAGCAGACGGGTGCCGCAGACCTTACAAAATTGAGCATCCAGATCGTGGAGGGGAAGTCCGCAGGTCGGACAGGGGCTGCTGACTAAGCTAGCGGTTTTGACCAGTTGGCGAATCAGATCGCCCAACTGCCAGGGAATCAGAGCAATGCCGGTAAAAATCATCATGATTGTCAGCAAGCGACCGACCTCTGAAACCGGCGCGACATCGCCAAAACCAACGGTGGTCATTGTCACAACTGCAAAATAGAAGGCATCCAAAAACGTGCCAAAATTCTGCGGATTCAAATCGTGCTCCGCTTGGTAGATTAGCCCAGAGTAGACAAAAATAATCGTGGCCAGGGTAAATAAAATTCTGACAAAAATAATTCCATCCGCAGTGCTAATTTGTCCAAACAGCGACTGATTTTTGAGCAGGCGCAGCAGCCGTAAAATCCGAAACCAGCGAAAAACTCGAATAAAGCTAATGTCTGCCAGCCCAATGAAAAACGGCAGAATCGTCAGCAAATCGATTAAGGCATAGAGGCTAAAAACATAGCGGAGCTTCGACTCTGCGGCCCAAAATCTCAGCCCGTACTCGATCGCAAAAACTGCCAAAATCGCATCGTTGATTGTGTTTAGCCCAACCCGCCAATCGGTGGGAATATCATAGGTCTCAACGATAAAAATAGACAAAGAAACCAGCACCAGGCCCGTAATCGCTAAATCAATGGCGATCGCGCCGGGAGTCGCTACGGTGTCATTGAAGTAGAAATCGATTTTTTGACGCAGGGGCTTCAGCATTAATCCTGTTAGCGCTGCCATCGTTGCAGTCGCAGCCGCAAGCTAACGTAGGCTGGAAACTGATAGTGTTCAACCAGCAGCCATAGAACCAGGACAAAATGACCGACGAGGGAAGCAATTGTCCAAACCAACGGAAACCAATCTCCAGGGCTGTCAGGCAAGGGCGGAAAGGTATGGTATGACAGCCAAATCAGACTGGGCGGCAAAATCAACAAGGCGATCGCGATCAGCCAGACGGCGATGGTGACTTCTTGGTCTGTTGATGAACTGCGATCGCTGGCAGACCAGCGCATGGGTTGCCAAGTTAGACCCGTCCAATACCACCGGAAAGGCTGATTGCTGTCTTCTAGCCGCAGAGATTGCTCTTTGAGATTGGCAGAAAAAATATGACGACAAAAATTGCAGGCAAAGGCATCAACCATTACAAGCTGACTGATTTGCCCGTGCCGACAAACTGGACAGGCATAAATCCCCTGATAGTTAAGCTCCGATTTGCCGCTGGGGTAAGACTGATTTTTATCCATATGCAGCTTGACCATGCTACTCATTTAGGGTAGCAGCTACAACTGGCTGCAATTGCGTAAAAAATCTGATTTTTGGTAACTGCCCACCAGCTCAGGGGGTAGAGGGCGAATACTGACCCGCTTTCAGCTGCCAAAGATAAACTTGCCCATCCTGACTAGCGCTCGCTAAAACTTGCCGATTCCGGCTCAGGGCCAAAGACAAGATCTCAGTCTTAGCGCCGGCCAAGGTTTGGACTAGGCGACCAGTCGGCAACTGCCAAATTTTAACCAGCCCATCCGAACCGCCGCTAACTAAGGCTTTCCCATCGGCACTAAACAATAAGACCTGCACCATTCCGGCATGGGCATGCAGAACTTTTAAGGGTTCGCCGGTATTAATATCTTTAAGAATAATTTCTCCATCCCAGCCGCCAGTGGCCAGAACGCGCTCATTCGGACTAATCGCTAGGGCGCGGGTCAATGTCGGCACAGCAAAGTCTTGCTCCCCCGAAAAACTGCGAACCACTTTCCCGGTTTGCAGATTCCAGAGTCGGGTTGCACCGGCGATCGCGCTGCTAACCAACAGCCGTCCGTCCGGACTGATCGCCAGAGATTGCTCGGCTTCTGAGAAGCCGTTGAGGTTACGCAGGTCTTGCCCCGTCCGTAAATTCCGCAGGACAATTGCTTGACCAGACACATTACTGGCAATTAAGCGGGTATCGGGACTAATGGCCACAGCGCTAATTTGCCCTGAGCGATCGCGGTTAGGATTCGCCCGCCTCAACAGCTTGCCCGTCGATACTTGCCAGTTGAGAATTTCGCCATTGCGGGCAGCGCTATAGACCTGCTGTTCATCAGGACTGAGGGCAATTGCGATCACCTGATCAGTATGCCCCGACAGCGTATGGGCCAGCTTGCCGGTGCGAGTATGCCAAAGTCGAACATCGGCATCTCGCCCACCCGTGGCTAAGGTTTGTCCATTCGGGCTGAGCGCCAGGGTAGAAACCTCGATCAGCGGTTCTGCCAGCAGGGCCTGCCGGGCTGAAACCAGGGGGGGAGAACCCGCTAGGGTCGGTTGAGAGGTAAAGCCGCGTTGACCATTGCGAAAAATGTCTAGCCAGTCCGGCGCAATCAAAAAATAGAGACAGGCAGAGGCAGACAAAAGAGCCGTCCCGGCATAAATTTCGCGCTTATAGCGGTGGCGAAACGATCTGCGATGGGATAAAGGTCGGGGGATGGTGAGGGCAGAGGGTGAAACAGAGAAGCTAGAAATGGCGATCGGGCGGGCCGGCCGGGGCGGAGTCGGGGCGGGCGGCTTCCGGAGCGTTGGATCAAAGATATCTAAGCCCAAAGCAGCTTTGCGCTCACACCAGTAGCATTGCCCATACAGGCGGTTGTAGTAGTGATACTGATGCTGGGAGCAGACTTTTAGCGTGGCGATCGCCCCTTTTAAAGCCTGTACCCATTCTTCAGCACTGGGGCGGGCCCGGGGGTTAGTGTGCCCATCATTAAAGCAGCGCCGAAAGCAGGTTTGCAGCCCCGGATGCACAACCGCCAATGGAATCGTGCTTGGCCCAGGTTGAATTAAGCTGTTGGGGGCATAGGGCCAAAAGCCGCGCCGAATCAGCTCCGTCGGGCTGGGGGCTTCTCCTAACCCCGTCCACTTCCCCTTAAACGGATGATCGCCAAATAGGAGTAAGTGAATCAGGACGCCCAGTCGAAATCGATCTTGGACATCGGTCTGCTCAATGGTAGACAAGTCTTTGCCCAAGAGTTCAATCGGCGTAAATCCCTCTGAACCGACCAAACATCGATAAACCTGCTTGGTGAGTGGGTCTGTGACCTGAAAAGAATCAGTGTCAATCACAGACGGGGCCGCCCGATCGTTAATCAGGATGTTTTGCGGTTTAATATCGCCAACAACATAGCCCCTGGCATGAATTGATTTGATCACAGAGGCCACATTTAGCGCTGCCGTGTGCAGGTAGTACCAGTTAAAGCGCGGGGCCTTTTGCTTGCGGAGGCGAGGACTGTAGATGCTAGAAAGCTTGACGCTATTTTTAATCGTCGGCATCAAAAAACCGACAAATTTGCCCTTGCCGTCTTGCAGTAAATCCTGGGGCCAAGCAAAAGAAATGTGGTTGTTCTTCAGCATTGGGTCAGCCGGAGGATTAGCAATCATCACCTCTAACTTCTGGCGGCGAGCGCTGCTTGGATCGTGGTAGAGCTTGGCCAAAAAGCCAGGCAAACTGGTTTCCCAAACGGTGCCTTCACCACTATTCGCAATTTGTTTTGTGAGTGTGAGGGGGCGATCGCTGCCAAGGCAGGTTAATTTCAGCGCAGTTTTCGGCTGCTGATTAATCTTGGGCTGCTTCATGCGACTGGCTCTCTTGGTCGTAAAGACCTAGCAACAGGGTTTTATCGTCATCAGTGCGGGCATTCAAGCGCTCAGAACTCAAAAAACTCTGTAAGTAGGCAGTTGCTTCAGCCGGAGTTGTTTGCAAACAAGCCACCAAAGGCTGAAAGAACGGCGAAAAAGGCAACCAATCCTGGAACCGGATTGCGACTTTCTCTAATCCATCGGTAGCAGCACAGACGAACTGCGGGCGTTCCAGGCAAACTCTTACCTGCATCTGGTCAAGAGCATTCGGTGAAGTCACAAAGCAGGTTTCATTAATATATTCGCCTTTGCTAGGGCGAAACAGCAACTCCAAGTCAACCTCAGAGGTCTCAACCACAATAAAGCCATCGCCAACTTGCATTGCTGCCAGCCAGTCTGGGGTGGCGATGAAGACCAGCAAGGTGCAAGCAAGGTCTGCCAGATCGTAGGCTTCTGCATCAGCCTGATTCTGGAGCGCTGCCACCACCGCCATCATGGTTGACGTAAATAAGCGGTTGGCTTCGTCCTCAGCGAATTGAGGCAACTGATTGCGGCCACCATCTTCTAAACGAGGAATTTTGATGTCCTCTGGACGCACGCTATGAAAGCCAGCAAAGGCAGCTTTTGCTTTTTGACCTTTCAAATCAGCGCTTAGCCCAATTTGAGCCTGGAGATGAGACAAAGCGGTTTCAACCGCTATTTTGGCTCCAACCTCGGCATGGCGGGCACTGCCGGCTCCATCAGAAACTGCTCCAATCAGGACTGAGCCGACTTGGACATATTGACCATAGTCTTGACAGGGGAGATCCTGATGGCAGTGACGTGTGCCAATTTCAGAACAGACAGCGGCTTTCCAACTCACATGATTTCCTCTTGACCGATCGCGCTCTCTAATGTGGCTTACCCTTTAGCTTGGCTACCGATTCTAAAATCAATTTGGCTGACGGTAATTGACGACCATAAATGACTTTAAGTTGCAACCACCTAGGCTAAACCACTTAAGATTACGAATTGATTAACCTACACGAATTTTGCTAGAAGTGCCGAGTTCGACACTTCTAGCAAAAGATTTAAGTTGTAATTTGTCCCCAGCCAACCGGCGGCAAGACAACCATTTCACCGCCAACCGTGCTGCTGGAAACACGCACCATTGAATCGCTCAACCACTGGAACATCGACCGGAAATCGAGTCCATTCAGCAACAGCGGTGGGCGATCGGCGGGTGCAATCTGGCGCAGCGTCTCCATATCTGCGCCTTGCACTCCGACCGCAAAAAATGATAGCTTGCGCTGCTCTTCAGCCGTTTTAATTTGCTGAGCCGCTTGCTGCCAAGGGGAATCTCGATTCGGCGCACCGTCCGTAATCAGAAACACCCAGGGACGATAATACTGAATCCCGTTATCTCGGTAGGCGGTTTTGCGCTTTTCTAGCAGATCGAGCGCGTAGGTAATGGCTTCACCCATTGGAGTCAGACCATTTGCCACCAGTTGGGGCGGCATAAACTGATCAATGGTGACAAAATCTTGGATCAGTTGAACTGGGCCAAAGGTGACGATCGCTACATCCACCCGCAGGGCGGCTTGTTCATCTTCGATCACTGCTGCCTTAAAAGCGGACAGGCCATCATTTAAGGCCTCCAGCGGCAACCCTGACATTGAGCTAGAAGTGTCAAGGAGCAGAATTACAGGGCAACGGTTTTCAGGATTTTCGACAAATTCTGGTTGCCCAACAACCATCTGACTTTCCTGATTGATTAAACGCATTTGAGAGTTAATAACTTATATTTGCAAATATTGTAAAGCGTGAAGCCAGAATTTGTTCACTCTAAACTCAATTCCGACTTGTAACCTCACTTGTGCCTTGTTGCCAAACGACTGAAAGGAAAGGATTTCCTACATTTTAGACAATTTTGATAAATTGCTATGACTGCTCTAACCCTAAATAGCAAACACCATTGCTTTAACGGCACAGTTCTTTTTCACAGCCATTTTTCTCAGACCTGCCAAAATGAGATGCGATTCGCAGTCTATCTGCCGCCCCAGGCAGAATTGGGGCCGGTGCCGGTGCTGTATTTCCTATCGGGCTTGACGAGCACCGAAGAAAATTTCATGGCTAAGGCAGGGGGCCAGCGGCTAGCCGCCGCAGCAGGGTTGATGCTGGTAGCACCCGATACCAGCCCCCGCAACACGGGCACCCCCGGTGAAGACACTGACTGGGATTTGGGGACGGGGGCTGGCTTTTACGTCGATGCGATCGCTGAACCGTGGCGGCAGCACTACCAGATGTACAGCTATGTGGTCGAGGAGTTACCGGCTTTGATCGCTGAGCATTTTCCGGCTCAGAGCGATCGCCAAGGCATCTGTGGACATTCGATGGGCGGGCACGGGGCATTGGTTTGTGGGCTACGCAACCCTGAGCGGTTTCAATCAGTCTCAGCTTTTGCCCCAATTGCTGCCCCGATGCAATGCCCTTGGGGACAAAAAGCGCTTAACCACTATCTAGGCGAAGATCAGTCGCTGTGGTTAGCTTATGATGCCAGCCAGTTGGTTTTGCAGACAAAACATCCTCAAACAATTTTGGTTGACCAAGGTCTGGCTGACCCCTGGTTAGAGCAGCAGCTTAAAATTGACCAATTTGAGCGAGCTTGCATCCAAGCGGGACAATCCCTGATTCTCAGGCGGCAAGCTGGCTACGATCACAACTACTATTTCATTGCCAGCTTTATGGCCGATCATATTCATCACCATGCCCAAGCCTTAATCCGCTAGTCAGTTCTGGTGGGCCTTTCAGGATTCATGCAAGTGGTCTATTCTTTTCAGCTAGCGCTTGAGCTAGCTTGTCTAGCTCAAAGTTGCCGGTGGGAATCAGTTTTAGCTGCCGACTGGCCTCGGTTTGAGGCTGAAATAAAATGCTTAAGTAATCAGCGGGTCGATAGGGGAGGTGCTCAGACCACTCGATCACCATAATTCCGGCAGGGTAAGCTTGCCCTTGCCAATAATCTTCGAGGTGCAAGTCGGCTACTTCAGACGGCTGCAAGCGATACAAGTCTAGGTGATAAAGGGGAATCCGCCCCTCTGGATATTCATTAATTAGGCTAAAAGTCGGGCTGACAATCGGGTCAGAAATGCCCAAGGCTTGCCCTAAACTTTGCACCAGGGTTGTTTTGCCGCTGCCCAAATCACCTTCGAGCAGCAGCACGCTGCCAGCCCACAGCGATTGGCCGAGTAGCGTTCCCAGAGCTTGCGTGGCTGCTAAATCTTTTAAGCACAAGCTAATCACGATCGCCTCGACTTGTTGGCTGGCTCAGACCGAGCCAGTTGAATCAGTCCCGCTATCAGCCCGATCGCTGCCAACCCAGCCAAGACAAAAGCAGCGATCGCGAGGCCTGGCCATGCGGCTGCCAGCAACATTGCCCCCGCCAGCCCAGCCAGTCCGCTCACGCAAGCGAGGGTAAGACACCTAAAAGCCAGATGCAGGCGTTTAAGCAGGCGATCGCTAGTTCTGACACTAGTTTGTAACAGTGCTTCTTGCTGCCGCAGCCGACCTTCTAGGTCAGCCAGCGTTTGTTGAGTCCGGTTAGGCTGGTTGAGCTTGTAGGTAATAAATCCTCGCGCTTGCCGAGCTAATTCTCCAATCATTCGTCCTTTGCCCTCACTCACGGTCAAACTGCGGACAAACGGTTGAGCAGCGGCGGTTAGGTTATACTCTGGGTCAAGAATACGGGCAATTCCGTCCAGCGTTGTCAGAGATTTGAGAATGTAGGTCATTTTGGCTGGCAGTCGAAACGGCTGCTGCTCAAAAATCGCATAGACATCCTGCTTCATTTGCTCAAACGCTCTCACGTCTAAAGGCTTTTCGGTGAATTCCTCCAAAATGACTTGGGTAATTCGCTTCAGCGAGGTCATGTCGCCAACGGATTCAATTAACCCTATGCTGGTCAAGGTCTGAATCACCTGATCCGTATCTTTTTTGAGCACAGCAAAGAAGGTTTTGACCATCTGGTCTTTGTCCATGGCCATCACTTCCGACATCATGCCGTAGTCGTAGAAAATCAGGCTACCAGAAGGGGTGACTGCTAAGTTGCCGGGATGGGGGTCAGCATGGAAAAACCCGTCTTGGAGCAACTGCTTCAGATAGCAGCAAATCCCCAGTTGATTAATTTTCTTCGGGTCAAGCCCACAGGCGAGCATCTGTTGACGCTGATCGACTTTAATCCCTGGCACGTAGCTCATTGTTAGCACTTTGCTAGAGGTGTGCTGCCAGTAAATTTGGGGCACGACAATCCGGGGATGGTCAGCAAAGTTGGCTTGAAAGCGAGCCGCATTTCTGCCTTCTTGAATGTAATCAACTTCCCGAAATAGGATGGCGAAAAATTCATTGTAGACGGCCTGTAGCTCATCCCAGCGGCTAGGTGGCAACCAACGTCGCAGGGTGCGAATCAATTGCCCGATCGCCCGATAGTCTAGATCAAGCAGTGACTTTAAACCGGGGCGCTGGACTTTCACCACCACGTCTTCACCAGTGTGCAGCCGCGCCCGGTGGACTTGCCCCAAACTAGCTGCCGCTAGCGGCTGGGGATCAAACTCGCGATAGAGGGCGTATAAGGGCTGGCTGAGTTCAGCTTCAATAATCGCGATCGCCTGCTTTGGCTCAAACTGCGGTACTTTATCCTGCAATTCCGACAGTGAGTGGACATACTCTAGGGGCAGCAAATCAACCCGCGTTGACAGAAACTGACCAATTTTGATGAAGGTTGGCCCCAAGTGGAGCAGGGTTTCGGTCAGCCATTCGGCCCGTCGTTGCCGGATGCGGGGCGATCGCCGCTGCCACAGACCATCCCAAGCTAAAGCCCAGCCAAAGCTAAACACAGCCGCAAAGATTTCTCTTTGGCGGGCTGACAGGGAACTCGCTTGTTGCCAGCGCAAAGACTTAACAGCAGTCACAGGCATAGGTTTGAATCAATGTCACCAGACTAAAGGCAATGCCCATCAACTACTTTGCCACATCTGCACAATTTCCATCGCTAGAAGTCATAGTTACGTCCTCGACCGCAAGACACTATGCACACGCATCAAGGGGACTGAGAACACCTCTACCTCCTTGATTAAGGACGTGGGTGTAAATCATTGTCGTTTTTACGTCCTTGTGTCCCAGTAGTTCTTGGACAGTGCGGATATCGTAATGATTCTGCAACAGATGGGTGGCAAAGCTATGACGAAACGTATGGCAACTGACCCGTTTATCAATTCCACCCGCATGAACCGCTCGCTTCAGCGCCTTTTGCAGCCCACTTTCATCCAGATGATGGCGACGCACGACCCCACTGCGGGGATCTTTAGACCTGCGATCAGCCGGAAAAATGTACTGCCAGATCCACTCCCGATCCGCATGAGGGTATTTGCGCTCCAAGGCAAACGGTAAGTACACTGAACCGTAACCCTGCGCTAAATCCTGCTGGTGCAGTTGCCGAACCCCTTGCAGATGAAAGCTGAGAAGCTCAACCAGAGATTGTGGTAGCAAAGTAATCCGACTATTGCCACCCTTGCCATCACGAACCACACTTTGACGTTGGGCAAAGTCTATATCTTTAGTCCTCAACTGTAATGCTTCTGATAACCGCAAGCCACTGCTGTAGAGCAGCTTGGCAACGAGCTGATAGACACCTGAGAGTTGCTGAATGACGGCGATCGCCTCATCCTGGGTGAGTACAGTTGGCAAATAGCGAGACTGCTTAGCACGCACCGCGTCAATTCTCCCCTCAATGTCTTGGTGAAGCACATGGCGATAGAGAAAGATCAAAGCGCTGAGAGCTTGATTTTGCGTAGGAGCCGCTACCCGCTTTTGGACTGCTAGATGAGTCAAAAAAGCTTCGATTTCAGGAGCACCCATCTCTTGAGGATGCCGTTTATCGTGGAACAAAATAAAGCGATAAGCCCAGTCTAAATATGTCTGCTCTGTACGGTATGAATAATGCTTAAGACGAATGGCATCTCGCATCTGATCTAGAATCTTTTTGGGACGCTCAACCATACTTAAAGTCTTAAATCAGCCTACAGGGGTTGACACTAATAGGGCGTTGTTGCATGAATGGAAGTTGCGGAAGGGATGTGTCATGGTAAGTTTGAATCGCCAAACCCAAACTAGAAGCCATGAAAGGTCAATACCGCATCCGCAACGGCTCGACTGAGCTTCGCCGA